>CAYMTH010000161.1:4149-8805 GCA_964393235.1 uncultured Solibacteraceae bacterium
GAGGGCGTTGGGGAGGAGGGCGTGGGGGAGGAGGGCGGGGGGGGGGGGGGGGGGTCGGGGGGGGGGGGGGGGGGCGGGTGGGGGGGGGGGGGGGGGGCGGGGGGGGGGCCGGGGGGGGGGGGGGCCGGGGGGGGCGGGGAGTTCGGCGGGCAGGCCGAGGAATTCGGCGAAGAAGCGGCGGGAGGAGAGGAGTTCGTGCTTCAGGATCTCTTCGACGGGGCGGGAGACGGGGTCGGGGTGGAAGGGGAGATCCGCGTCGGTGAAGGCGCGCCAGGTGGAGGCGAGTTTGGCCGATTCGCTCGCGTAGGTGTCGTAGAGGTGCTGGAGGAGCGGGTCCATTAGCTCGGCAGGAGCTTGGAGATGTCGTTATAGAGCACGAAGGCCACGACCATCATGAGGAAGACGAAGCCGAGCTTGAAGATGTTTTCCTTGAGTTCGAGGCTCATGTCGCGGCGCATGATCATTTCGATCAGGAGCATCAGGATGGTGCCGCCGTCGAGGATGGGGACCGGGAGAAGGTTGAAGATGGCCAGGTTGAGCGAGACGGCGGCCATGAGGCCGATGAACGTCGCGACGCCTTCGCGGGCGGCTTCGCTGGACAGGCGAGCGATGCCGATGGGACCTTCGAGGGACTTGGGCGACATGCGGCGTTCGACGATGCCGCGGAGGAACTGGAGGATGAGGCCGGCCGAGCGCTGGTTCTGTTTGATCGATTCGCTCATGGCTTCGCCGAAGGGAAGCTGGACGAAGGTGATGCGGGGGGTGAGCTGGACGCCGAGGAGGTAGCGTTTGGTCTTGGCGTCGAGATCGGTGAGCTTGGGTTGGACGGGCACCGTGTTCTGTTTGCCGTCGCGGGAGTAGGTGAGCTGGACGGGTTTGCCGGCGCCCTCCTTGAGCAGGGCGTGGAGCTTGGCGGTGGAGCGGAGGGGTACGCCGTCGAGGGCGACGAGGACATCGCCGCTCTTGAGGCCGGCCTTTTCGGCGCCCATGCCGGGGGAGACGGCGCCGACCTGGATCTCGTGGAGGTCGTACCAGCCGGCGTCGCCGACACCGGTACGGTCGTCGGTGACGGGGGTGAGGGTGGTGATGACCTGCTGGCCGGCGCGGTTGAGGACCATGGGCACTTCGCGGCTGGCGGCGCCGACGACGGTGAGGGTCACCTCTTCCCAGTTCGGGTTCTGCTTGCCGTCGATGGAGACGATGACGTCCATTTCCTGGACGCCGGCCTTGGCGGCGGCGGATTCCTTTTCGACGAAGCCGATGGTGGGGGGCGCGTCGGAGCCGACCACCTTCGGGAAGCGGTTCATATAGAGACCGGTGAGGAGGCCGACGGCGAGGATGATGTTCATGGCCGGGCCGGCAAAGGCGATGATCATGCGCTGCCAGCGGGGCTTGGCGAGGAAGCCGCGGGGGTCTTCCCCGCCCTCTTCGCCGGGCTGTTCGCCGGTCATCTTGACGTAGCCGCCGAAGGGGATGAGGGAGACGCGGAAGTCGGTTTCGCCGCGGCGGAAGCCGAAGAGGCGGGGACCGAAGCCGAAGCTGAACGCTTCGACGTGAACGTCAAACCAGCGGGCGGCCCAGTAGTGCCCGAGTTCGTGAATCAGGATCATGATCCCGATCAGGACGAGCATCCACCAGATGTTTTGAATGACAGCCATGACTACCTAATTCCGGGCGGCCGGAATCCTTTCCTGTACCAATTGACGGGCCGTTTGGCGGCTTTCCTGATCGATTTCCAATACCTCTTCGACGCTGCCCGGGGTGCGGTTGGGTACCTTTTCGAGCGTTTCGCGCACAACTTCGGCGATGCCCGGGAAGGGCAAACGCTCCTCCAGGAACGCCTCCACAGCTATCTCATCGGCTGCATTCAGGATACACGTAGCGGAAGCGCCGGCTTCCTGGGCGTCGTAGGCGAGTTTGAGGAGGGGGAACTTGTCGAAATCGGGGGGCTCGAACTCCCAGACGCGGGCGGTTTTCCAGTCGAGACGGGGGACGGGGGCGGGATCGCGGGCGGGGTAGGTGAGCGCGTACTGGATGGGCATGCGCATGTCGGTGGCGCAGACCTGGGCGATGACGGAGCCGTCGTTGTACTCGACCATGGCGTGGACGGTGGACTGGGGGTGGACGACGACGTCGACGTCGCGGGGGTGGAAGTCGAAGAGCCAGCAGGCCTCGATGACTTCGAAACCTTTATTCATGAGGGTCGCGGAATCGATGGTGATGCGGCGGCCCATTTTCCAGGTGGGGTGGTTGAGGGCTTCGGCGACGGTGACGGACTCGAGGCGCTCCTTCGGCGTTTTGCGGAAGGGGCCGCCGGAGGCGGTGAGGATGAGTTTGGCGACGTCCTCGCGGCGGCCGGCGCGGAGGCACTGGTGGGCGCCGTTGTGCTCGGAGTCGACGGGGATCATCTGCGTGCCGTGTTCTTTGACGGCGGCCATGACGAGGCTGCCGCCGGCGACGAGGGTTTCCTTGTTGGCGAGGCCGACCGACTTGCCGTTGACGATGGCGTGGTAGGTGGCTTCGAGGCCGGCGACGCCGACGATGGCGGACATGACGAAGTCGACTTCGGGGGCGACGGAGGCGAGGACGCGGGCGCGGGGGCCGTGGGCGAGTTCGGGTTTTTGGCCGGACTCATGGAGGCGGGCGGCGAGGCGATCCTGAATTTGGGAATCGGCGACGACGACGACGGCGGGCTGGAACTCGCGGATCTGGTCGAGGAGGAGGTCGACGTTGGTGCCGGCGACGAGGGCATGGATGCGGTAGGCTTCGCGATTGCGCCGGACAACGTCGAGCGTGCTGGTGCCGATGGATCCCGTGGAGCCTAAAACAGTTAACGTCCGCATTCTAACCGTATCCAAATCATATCACTCGCGTCAGTTGATTCGATTCCGGCGAATGCTGTAGAGCGGTAAGGGTTTTAGTGGCGGTTCCCAGTTGGTCTAATGGGGAACCCCGAAGGGCGCCGGGGAGGATGCTTCAGGGGTCTTTATGAGGTTAGTCTCGCTTTGGTGGGAGTTGCCTCCCCGGCTTAATTCCAATACTAATATATGATTTTTGGAAGTGCAAGCTTTTTCTGTGAAAAATAAGAGAAGAAGAACGCTTACGCGTCCTTCTTCTTGACTTCCACACCGGTCATTCCTTCTAACACCTTGATAGTAGAGCAGATATCCTCGTCGCCGTGACCGGTGGCGATGGCGGCCTGGAACATCTGGTGGGTGAGGGAGGTGAGGGGTAACGGTACGCCCAGGTCGCGACCGGAGTCAAGCATGAGGCCGATGTCCTTGTGCATCCACTTGACGGAGAAGTTGGTGGAGAAGTCGCGGCGGAAGACGTAGGGGGCTTTGAAGGCGATGAGGCCGGACTTGGCGGCGGAGTTGTCGAGGATGTCGAGCATGAGCTCGGGGTCGACGCCGGCTTTGGTGGCGAGGACCAATCCTTCATTGAAGGCCTGGAGGAGGTTGGAGAGGATGAGGTTCTGGGTGAGCTTGGCGTGCATGCCGAGGCCGGGGCCGCCGCAGTAGTAGAGACGCTTGCCCATGGGCTCGAGGAGGGGCTTCACTTTTTCGTAGACGGCGGGGTCGCCGCCGATCATGAAGGTGAGGGTGCCGTTTTCGGCGCCGGGCTTGGAGCCGGTGCAGGGGGCGTCGAGGAAATCGACTCCTTTTTCCTTGCAGCGGGCGGAGGCGGACTTGGAGTAGGAGCAGGCGACGGTGGAGGCGTCGATGATGACGGTGCCGGGTTTGGCGGCTTCCATGAGTCCGTTGGGGCCGAAGACGACCTGATCGGACATGGCGGTGTCGCCGACGATCAGGACGATGACGTCGGACTGGGCGGCGACGTCTTTCGGGGTGGCGCAAGCGACGCCGAGGCCCGGAAACTTCGCGGCGAGTTCTTCGGCTTTGGCGGCCGTGAAACTCCAGAGGGCCACGTTGTGGCCGGCTTCCAACAGATGACGGGCCATGGGGTAACCCATGATGCCCAGACCCAAAAATCCTAGTTTCGCCATGACTCCGACAGTCTATAACGGAGGGCGAGGGGGGGACAAGGGAAGGGTTTAACTATGGACGGGGATCTTGGCGAGGAGTTTGAGCACCAGGAGATCCGAGGCCTGGTAGGTGGTGGCGGCGATGTTGTTCACTTCGTCGTCCGATTGGGCGATGTGGGTGCGGACAAGGTCGCGGAAGCGCTCGATGGAGATGCCCAGGGCCTGGGCGGCCTCCGTCTCCGAGAAGAACGACTTCGCATTGCGGGTGGAGAGCGTGGTGGTGAGCATTTCTATAAGTGATTCTAGGGGCAGGGCGATCCGGACCCAATTGGTGTGAGGCCTTAGATGCCTATCCGCAATTTACTGACTGCCTTCGGTACCAATCTTGATAAAGCGAATTTCCGACCGGGTTGGGGAAAAACACCTTAGAGGAGATAATCAGGGGAATGACGAACGAACAGTGGGTATTGCGGGCGCGGCCGGAGGGGCTGCCGAAGGCTTCCGATTGGGAGTGGCGGACGGGGGAAGTGGCCGAGCCGGGGGAGGGCGAGGTGGTGGTGCGGACCATCTATTTGTCGCTGGACCCGGCGATGCGGGGGGGGATGTCGCACGACACGTATGGGCCGGCGGTGGAGCTGGGGGCGGTGATGCGCGGGGGCGGCGTGGGGGTG
>CAYMTH010000161.1:8815-9024 GCA_964393235.1 uncultured Solibacteraceae bacterium
CACGACGCGGCGGCCCGGGGGGGGGGGGGGGGGAGGGGGTGGGCGGGGGGGGGGGGGGGCGTGGTGGAGGCGTCGCGGCATCCGAAGTTCGCGGCGGGGGACCTGGTGCAGGGGATGGTGGGGTGGCAGAAGTATGCGGTGCTGGACGGGAAGACGCTGTTGAAGCTGCCGGAGCTGCCGGTCCCGCTGGGGGCGCGGCTGGGGCTGTT
>CAYMTH010000162.1:0-505 GCA_964393235.1 uncultured Solibacteraceae bacterium
AGTTCTCCCACTCCTGCCGCAGGCGAAACCAGATCTCGGCCGGCGAGTGCATCAGGACGTCCGTGTCTCGCCGGCCGCCGGCAGCAGCTTCTCAAACAACTCCGCCAGCGCCCGTGCGTTCTCGCTCAACTCGTACCGCTCCAGCACCATGCGCCGGCCGGCCGCCGCCAGCCGCAGCCGCAACTCCCGGTCTTCGATCAACTGCGCCACCGCTTCGGCCAGCGCCTCGGCGTTGCCCGGCGGAACCAGCAGCCCTGTCTCCCGGTGCACCACCAACTCCGGCGTACCATGCACCGCCGTGGCGATGCACGGCACCCCGCGCGCCATCGCCTCCATCAACACCACCGGAATCCCCTCGGCGAAACTGGCCAGCACGAACGCGTCGGCCCCTGCATAGAGCGCCGGCATCTCGTCGCCCGACTTCCAGCCCTCGAAGATCACCCGCCCCTCCGGGATGCCCAACTCCCGCTTCCGCCGCTCCAGCCATTCCAGCATCCCGCCCCCG
>CAYMTH010000162.1:515-2631 GCA_964393235.1 uncultured Solibacteraceae bacterium
TCCTCTGCGTGCTGGCCATCGGCCTGTACGCGCTCCAGACCCCGCCGGCACAGCAACGCGACCGCCTCGAGCAGCACCGGAAATCCCTTCACCGGGTCCAGGCGCCCGGCCGAAAGCATCGTGAACGGCCGCGGATCCGGCCGGGGCTCAGTCAACTGGTACAACCCGGTATCGACGCCCAGTCGCCGGACGTGAATCTTCCCCCACTGATCGGCCGGCACACAACGCATCATCTGGCTCCGGCCGTAGTCGCTGATCGCCACCATGAAACGCGACGCCTTGATCTTATCGGCCAGCCGGAATCCGGCCACGTCGTCAAACTCCATCGGCCCGTGAATCGCGATCGAACCGGTCAGGTTCTCGAATACGAGCAGCACCAGCCACGCGATCGTCGAACAGAAGTGGCTGTGAAAGTGCGTGTACCCGGCCCGCTCCATGGCCCGGCCGGCCACCACCGCGCCGGCGAAGTAGCGCAGGCACCGCGGCCAGTCCGCCACCCGCCCTCCGGCCATCCGCCACGCCCCCCCGAGCCCGCGCAGATATCCGCCCGGATGGCGGAACAGCGTCGTCAAATGGTCGGCCACCACCCCGGCCAGCGGCCGCCGGTTGACGTAAAACGTGCGGTCGTATTCGGCTCGCTCGGCCGGTGTCAATTGTTCCACCGGTACCGGCGGCCCCACGATCGAGACCGGAAAAATTGAGAAACCCGCCTGCCGCAGCGCCATAATCTCGCGCAGCATGAACGCGTGGTTGAAGGCCGGAAACTGGCTCAACAGCGGTGCGATGGCCGGCTTGTCCTTCACCTTTCCACCGCCAGCGGCTGCTCAATCCATTGCATCCACAACTCCAGCATCAGCAACGACCATAGCCACATCGAATTGTCCCTCCGCCCCGTCCGGTGCTCCTCGATCGTCGCCCGCAGCATCTCCGGATGAACGAATCCACGCTCCAGGAATCGCTTTCCCAGCAGCAACTCCTCCAGCATCGGCCGCAACTCGTTCCGGAACCAGGCGGCCAGCGGTATCCCGAAGCCCTGCTTTTCCCGGTTCAGCAGCTCCGGCGGCAACCGGTCGGCCATCGCGTCGATCAGGATCTTCTTCCCCTGGCCGCCCGCCCCCATCTTCCACGCCGTCGGCAGACTCGCCGCCATCTCGCCCAGCCGGTGATCGAGCAGCGGGCTCCGCACCTCCAGCGAGTTCGCCATCGACATCCGGTCGACCTTCACCAACATATCGCCCGTCAGGTTCACCGCCGTTTCATAGTAGAGCGCCTGTTCAATCAACCCGGCCTCGGGTCCGCCCAGCTGCCCGCCCAACATCCGCCGGTACCAGTCTTCATCGTGCGGCGCCACCCACTCGGGCCGGTACAACCGCTGCCGGAACAGGTACGGCGCCGTGTTGTTTTCCATATAGCGCGTGAACGCGCTCGGCCGGCTGATCATGTGCAGCCAGTTTTTGCCGTAGGCCGCATACGGAAGCCGCTCGCTGACGCCGCTCAGCAGCCCGCGCAGCGGGCGCGGCACGCGGTCCGCCCACAAAAGCCGCTGCGCCGAAAACAGCCGCGTATAGCCGCCGAACAGTTCGTCCCCGCCATCGCCGCTCAGCGCCACTTTCACGTGCCGCGCCGCGAACTCGCTGACGATCCAGGTCGGAATCGCCGACGAGTCCCCAAACGGTTCATCGAAGTGCCGCACGATCTTGTTGATCAGGTCGACCGAATCCGGCCGGACCACGATCTCGTGGTGATCGGTCTTGTACTTCTCCGCCACCAGGCGCGCGTAGGGCAACTCGTTGTGCGTGCTCTCCGCAAAGCCGATCGAGAACGACTTCACCGGACTCCCCGTCTGCAGCGCCATGCTGGCCACCACCAGCGAAGAGTCGATTCCGCCGCTCAGAAACGCGCCCAGCGGAACGTCGGCGATCAGCCTCGATTTCACCGCGTCATCGAACAGCTCCCGCAAATCCGTCTTTGCCCGCTCCAGCGTCAGGCCCGGGGAGGCCTCGAAGAGCCGCATGCACTCCGCGGCCCAGGCCGGCTCGTCGGTGCACGAGCAGTAGGCCACCTGCTCTCCCTCCCTCTCTCTCACTCTCTCTCTCTCTCTTCTCTCTCTCTCTCT
>CAYMTH010000162.1:2641-9015 GCA_964393235.1 uncultured Solibacteraceae bacterium
CCGGAAAACGCCAGTACCGCCCCTGCTGCAGCCGCCCATCCCGGCTGTAGCGCAGCCACCCGCCCGCCGGCAGTTTCCGCACCGCCCGCACGGCGCTGTGCGGGTCGGGAATGTAGGTGAATTCGAAGTACAGGCGCAGCGCGTCGGCGTCGATCTCCATCGGCACCCCGGCCTCGCGCAGGCACTTCAGCTCACTGCCGAAATAGAATCCGGCCGCCGGCCCCGTCCCTTCCACATGGGCGTAATAAAGCGGCTTCTTGCCAAACCGGTCCCGGGCCAGAAACAGCTCCTGGCGCCGGGCATCCCAGATCGCCAGCGCGAACATTCCGCGCAGCTTCTCCAGGCACGCCGGCCCTTCTTCTTCGTACAGGTGCAGGATCGTTTCGGTATCGCTATGGGTGCGGAACCGGTGTCCTTTCGACTCCAGGCCCCGGCGCAGCTCCTGGTAGTTGTAGATCTCCCCGTTGAAGACGATCCACATCGACTCGTCCTCGTTCGGAATCGGCTGACGCCCCGTCGAAAGATCGATGATGCTCAACCGCCGCATCCCGATCGCGCAGCCACCGCTCGTATAGGCCCCGCCCTCGTCGGGCCCGCGATGGAGAATCAGCCGGTTCATCCGGTCCAGCAGGCCCGGATCGGCTGGCCGCGAAGGCCAAAAATATCCTGCTATGCCACACATTTCGGTCAAAAAGGCCGCTCAAAGCGAAGCAGCGGCGACCTCCTGCTCCGGCGTAAACAGAAACGGCAGTATCACCTGCTGCGCCGCCCGGCGGAGACGCCACTTTTCGTAGGGAGGCAGATGCTGCCGCCCGATATCGGCCAGTACAGCCCGCGTAATCTCTTCGCTCTGTTGCTGCGGGTTCAACGTCGACAGCCAATCCTGCATCCCGCTCTGCTGTCGCTTCTGTTGCCGCAACTGCGCCTGTGTCTCCTCCGGCAAACTCGCCAGGATCCGCCGCGACTGTTCCTCCCGGAACTGCTCGTAGTCGGCAAGCAGGAACCGTTCCTCGTTTTCTTCATGCTGTCTCGCCAGCGCCGCCTCCCGGTTGCGGAACGCGCTTTGCCAGCTCCGCGCCGCTCCCGTCCCCACCAGCCGGCCGCGGGCTTCCAGATCGCGCGCCAGTTTTACGATCAGCCCGGCGCCGTTGCGCAGCGGCCGCCCCCGCCGGCGCTTCTGCTCGCAGATCAAAACCCCGATTTCCAACCAGTCAAGCGACTCCCGCCAGTCAGCGTATTCGGCCCCGCTCCGCAGAATCTCTCCCACCAGTTGCGCCGCCACATGCGGCAATACTTCTTCGTGGATCAGATGCGCCAGCAATCGCGCCGCACGGTCCAGCCCATCGTAATTTTCCACCGCCGGCGTCGTCGCTTCGCACACCGCCGCGATCGTCTCCTCGTCCAGTCCCGCCTGCCGCAGCATCTGCCGGCACTGCTCGCGCCGGTCGGCCAGATTCCGCGGTACCGGCTGCGCCAGCAGCACCTGCCGTTCCGGCGTGTAGTTGTGATGGCGCCGGATCGCCAACCGCCAGTCGGCCTTCGAAATGACGTGCCAGCTTTCCACAATCTCCTGCCGCCGCAACTGCTCAAGCGCCGGTTCCACCGTCTGCAACAGCCGCGAAAAGTAAGCCGGCGGCTTCGGAATCGCCAGATATTGCGTCGCCACGGTCTTCAAATCGGCGATCACCACGTCGGTGCTCTCAAACGCGACCGCCAGGTATCGGTACATGTGTTTCGCCGTAAGCCCGTCCAGCTGCATGTATCGCTGGGTGTCGAACAGCCGGAAAAAGCCGCTGTCCATCGCATGGATGATCTTATCGGTCCACGTCACCGATCCTTCACAGCGCCCGGTGTCGCGATTGGCCGTGAAACTCGCCTCCTGGAAGATATTCGTCCACTTGACGTCCTCGCTCCGGTCGGTCTGCGCCACGGCCCGGAAACGCAGGGCGATCAACCGGTCCATGGCCAGTTTCAACCGGTCGTAAAACTTGCCGTGCACGTTCGCCATGTTGAGGATTCTGGCGATTTCCCTGCCCTGAAATACCACCGTCTTCGAAAAATTACTGCGGAAGGTCAGCACTCCGATCGCGACGAAAATGTCGAGATCCTGCTCCGTCGGAAGGCCCAGTTCCGGACTGCCCTGCACCTGCCAGACGACCTTCATCTCGGTCCCATCCGGAAGGGTTTTCCGCCCTTTCACTTCCAGTTTCGCCAGCTTCTTGCCCACCCGCTGCTCGAGCACGGCGAAGGGGAACGAGGCGAGATTCTCCTCCTCAACGGAAAGATTGATCCGACCTGCTTCGAGCCCGGCCGACAGTGGCAAGGGGACGGGCATTGGAGAAATGTGTTCAGGAGCGATAGGGTGTGGGTTCACACGGGCACTTCTTGAGTTTTACTACGGAAACACGTTTCACTCCAGCGATTTATGGTGAAGCACACGCCAAATCCGCCCTCCGCCTTATTAGGAAAAAAATGCCTCTCTGTAGATGCGATGTACTGTAATGCCTATATATACATATACATATACAAGGGGCCTGTGGGAAACTCTCTGGATAAATAAGTCGCCTGAAATCAACAACATAGAATGTTCGTGGCTTTTTCGAACCATGTGCTTCGCCGTAAATCTTGTGTGCTTCGCCGTAAGTGATCATCCAAGTGATTGAAAACAAAGGCAAACCAGGTCCGTGTGCTTCGCCGTAAGTGTTAAGTCTCTGAAAAAACAGCTGCTTACTGAAATTTTCCACAACCGGCCCGTGAAAACTTATGGCCAAGCACATGCCAGAGCCCCTGGATTTACGGCCAAGCACACGGGATAGGGGCAAAACTTACGGCCAAGCACACAAGATTTACGGCCAAGCACACGCCCATTCCGTGCTGGCCGGCCGCCGTCGATCCGCGAAATCGCGAATCCCGCCCCGCCCCTCTGCCTTAGCGTGTGCCTGGCCGTAAATTTCGCGACCGGACTACAGTAGTCAGATTGCACATGTACACTGTAGTCAGGAGTTAAACCGTAATGTTGTCATAAGTTGCCCCACAAGGCAGGTCATCTCTTCGCTACCATAAATCCAGCTGCAACACCGAACATGTCCAGGCGAGCCTACACCAGCGCCGAAGTTGCCCGCATTCTTGGCATCTCGGTCCGTACTCTCTACCGCATGCTGATTGACGGACGCATGGAGGAACCCATGCGCGATCCAAGCAACGGCTACCGGATCTGGACCGAATATGATGTTCGCAAGATTCAGGAATCCTGGCCCGGCAAGCCAGCCAGATAAGGGGACTCCCGCCACGATGATCAAGCTCATGATCGGCAACCAGAAAGGCGGCGTCGGAAAGACCACGACCGCCATCGCGCTGGCGCATTGCATGGCCCGCCGCGGCCTGCGGACGCTGCTGATCGACGCGGACCCGCAAGGGTCGATCGCCATCACCCTCAAGATCAAGCCGGAGTTCTACATCGCCGACTTCATCCTCAACCAGCTCCGTCTTCAGGACTGTGTCGCCAACGCCGCTCCACGCTTCGATATCCTGTGCGGCAACCGGGAGACCAGCGCCATGGAGCAGCGCCTGTTCACCAGCTACGGCCGGGAACACGTCTTCCAGAAGGCATTCCGTCCTTACGAACGTCTCTACGACGCCATCATCGTCGACGTCGCCCCCTCCATTTCCCTGCTCCAGGCCTGTTCGATGGTCTTTTGCGCCAACGTTCTGATTCCCGTCTCCATGGATACGCTGAGCGTCTCCGGCGCCGGCGCCACGATCTTCTCCTCGAAGACCATCAGCGAGAGCGTCGAGGTGCCGATCGCCGCCGCCGGCCTGCTCCCCACGATCGTCAACCGCCGCTTCGGCCTGACCGACATCGTGATGAAGATGGTCGAACAGCTCGGCGCCACCTACTCCATTCCCGTGCTCCCTGCCGTCCGGACCGACCAGACCGTAGCCCGCGCCAGCCGGGCCCACCGCCTGCTGGCCGATTTCGACCCGGACTCCAAGGCCCTGGAAGACTATGAAGCGGTCACCACGCTGCTGCTCGAAAAATTCGGGTGGAACCCGGAAAGAGGCGTCAATGTCGAAACCGGAACGGCCGCGGTCTAAATCGAAATCCCAGCTCGCCTTTGACCCGGCCGAGCTCGAAGATCTCATCCATACGCCCGCCGTCGGCCTCGGCGTCTCCTCGCATCTGCTGTCCCGCGCCGAGCCGCCGGATCAGGTGACTACTGTAGACACGTTCAATCTGACTACTGTGGTCGAAATCAACGTGGCCACTGTAGTCGAGTTCGATGTGCCCGCGCCGGCCTCGATCTGGAAGACCGAATCGGGCGCCATTCTATCCGGCCGCCAGGTTCGCCCCATTCGCTCCGTCGACGACATATTGAGCGATGCCGAACGCTCCGTCGTCGATTTCCTCCGCGGCCTGGCCCGGCCAGGGCAGGGAGGTCTGCTCGCCGCCGCCGGCTATGACGGCATCGGCAAGGCCACCGGCCTCTCCCGCAAGACCGTGCAGCGGATCATGGCCAAGCTGCGGGAAAAGGATGTGCTCGTGGTCGACCGGCCGGCCGACATTTATACGCGGTCCGTCACCGTCTACCGTCTTCGCGATGACGCCGCGGTGCTCCGCCTGCATCGCCAGCGCGGCCGGACGCATTCGGCTCGTATCGGCCCGGGCGTGGTCTATGCGGCTCCGGCTACCGGGCAGGAAACATGACCACAGTAGTCATGTTTATCATGACTACTGTGGTCATGTTTTAGCGCATATAGCGCCGGTAAATGCGGATGACGTCCCAGAAAGCGCGGAAGAAATCTTTGGCCCGCACTTGGGATCCGGCCACGTCCCGCCAGCAGGGCAGGGGATACTCATAGATTGCCCTCTGCACCGACGCCATCTGAAAGTGGCGGCGGCGGATCAGACGGGCCAGGATTTCGACATCGAATACCCAGCGTGAACTGAATGGTTCGCCGAACAGTTCCCGGGCTTCCTCGGACACGCGGAAGACTTTGGCGCCGCACTGCGTGTCGTAGATCGGCAATCGGAGCGCGAGTGAAACGACGGTGGCGAAGACCCTGCCGAGATAGTGGCGGATGGGGCGGCGTTCGATATTGCGGCCGAGCAGTTTCACGCGGGCGCCGAAGACCATCGCCAGCTCCGGATCGCCGCGCAGAACGTCGGTCAGATCTTTGATCTGTTCGAGCGGCGTGGCCAGGTCGGCGTCCCAGAACCCGACCGCCTCACAGCCCGGCCGGTTGATAGCGGCCAGGATACCGGCTCGCACCGCCTCGCCCTTACCGCGGTTGACCGGTTGGTTAAGCACTTCCACCTGGTCCGGCGCGGTCTGTGCCGCCCGGTTGAGCACGGATAGCGTGTCGTCCCGGCTGCCGTCGTTGACCAGCAGGAACCGGATGTCCGGATGCGCGCCGACGAAGGCCAGAAACGGCGCGACGGGAAACCGCGCGGCCTCGTTATAGCAGGGAATGACAATGGTCACACGGGCTGTCACGCCACCGGCCTGCTTTCCTCCACGGCGGCCGCGGTCGGACCGGAGCCGGACTTGGCGTGCAAACGGGGATCCTCCACGATCTCAATAGTATATCCTTGGCTCCGCGGGCCTTCCCGGTGAAGTTTCCCCGGTTTTCACCGATAAATCAGGAAGAAGCTAGAATTGATGGGAAGGAGAACGCGTGGGTTCGCTTTGTGCTCTTTGACTGTTTGGATAACCATCGCGCCATGAACGCCACGAATCAAGAACCGGGATTGTGAAGCAATTCTGCCAACGATATTTCGAGTTGCCGCCGGCTCCTGGCCGCATTATCCCGATGGAAGGCCTGCGCGGCGTGGCCGCCTTGCTGGTGTTATTGGTCCATTTCCACTCCCTTTTCATCCCGTTTGCCGGGGGGACGGAAACGGTTCGTTCCGTTTCGCTGTTTTTGTCGACCATCGGGCACACCGGCGTCGATCTCTTCTTCGTGTTGAGCGGTTATCTGATGTACGGTGTGATGCTGCGCGCCGATTTCCGCCTCCTGCCGTATCTGCGGCGCCGCGCCGCAAGGCTCTATCCGGTTTTTCTGGCGGTATTCATCTGCTACATCGCGCTCTCTTATGTATTTCCGGAAAAGAGTAAGCTGCCGGCCTGGCCTTGGGATGTGGCGCTCTATCTGTGTGCGAATCTGCTGATGTTGCCGGGGATCCTGCCCATCCAGCCAATGATTACGCAGGCTTGGTCGCTCAGCTACGAATGGCTCTTTTACCTCGCCGGCCCGCTGGTGGTGCTGGTGACGGGATTGCGCCACCGTCCGTGGCAGGCCCGCGTCATACTCCTTCTCGGGCTGGCGGCGGGGTATCTGGCGCTCTGCGCGCTGCGCCTCGCCTTGCATCCCAG
>CAYMTH010000163.1:0-9002 GCA_964393235.1 uncultured Solibacteraceae bacterium
GACGAACATTTCGACGAACTCGGAGCCGGAGATGGAGAAGAAGGCGACGGCGGCCTCGCCGGCGACGGCTTTGGCGAGGAGGGTCTTGCCGGTGCCGGGCGGGCCGACGAGCAGGACGCCTTTGGGAATGCGGCCGCCGAGGGCCTGGTAGCGGGCGGGCTGGCGCAGGAAATCGACGACTTCCATGAGCTCGGTTTTGGCTTCGTCGACGCCGGCGACGTCGGCGAAGGTGACCTTGGCGCGGGCGGCCTGGTCGTAGATCTTGGCGCGATTGCGGCCGAAGGTGAGGGCGCCGCCGCCGGTCATCATGCGGCGCATGCCGGCGCCGTAGACGACGAGCAGCAGGAACAGCGGGAAGAAGAGCAGCAGCACGTTCCAGAGCCAAGAGCCTCGATCGAATTCGCCAGTGACTTTGATTTTGCGTTCTTCGAGTTCCTTGAGGAGGGGGCTGGCGTCGGTGTTGGGCAGGCGGATGGCGACGACGCGCTGGGGGCGGCCGGCGGCGTCGGGGGATTTGCGGAGACCGGTCAGGCGTTCGCCGGTGATGCGGACCTCGGTGAACTGCCCGGCGCGGACGGCGCCGACGAAATCGCTGTAGGCGACCGTCTCAGTGGCGCCTTCGATGCGTTCGCCGACGGCATAGGCGAGGACGACGATCAGCAGGACGTTGCCGAGGTAGAGCCAACGCGATCTTTCCGGGGTCATTTCCATGGCGCAGAAACCGGAGCGGGTGGGTGAAGTTACGCCGTTTCGGGCGAATTTCCGCGAGTGTGCGGAAATTCGCCCGGTGGGTCGGCGCTAGGCCAGCACGGGGCAGGCGATGCAGTCGATGACGGACTTGACGCCGGGCAGGCGGCCGACTTCGGCGACGAGCGAGCGGCGCTCCTCTTCGGGCAGGGAGCCGCGAAGGATGACGTTGCCGTCCTTCACTTCGCTTTCGACGGAGTGAGCGTGGCGGGTGAGATGGCCCATGAGGCTGCGCACGCGGTCCGTGATGATGCGGTCATCGGCGGGTTCGCGCGGGGTGACGGCCGCGGCGGCCTTGGCGAGCGCGCCCTGGGCGCGGTTGCGGAGATCTTCGGCGCGACCGGCGGCTTCGTGGGCGGTTTTGCGCATGGCGCTGGTGGCCTCGTCGGTGAGGCGGGCGCGGCGGGCGCGGCCGCGGTTCGGGTCGAAGAGATACATGGCGGCGGCGCCGATGGCGGCGCCGGCGGCGAGCGAGAGGCAGGCAAGCGCGCAGGTGCCGGCGCTGATGCCGGAGCAGTTTCCTTCCTGGGCGCAGCCTTTGGTTGTCAGGTTCATATCAGCACTCCCTCGCCTGAAAACGGTGCAGATTAAGGGCCATTTTTTGTATTGACACCCTCGCCGGAATTCGTTTACAGTTCCAAGAAACAACGCGGTTCCCACTGTTAGACGCGAACCGTGTTGCCCGAGTCGACGCACAGCCTCTTGTCCGGCTTGCTTCCCTAGTCGCTTATTCACTCCCTGTCCGGAGTCCAACTGGTCCGCAGCGAGGACCGCTCACACCATTTCCTTTTTGGGGAAACCGGGCGCGGATTCGTGTCCCGGGAACAAGGGGGTTTCTGGAATGTTGCGTTGGACGCTCTATGTCTATTTTTCCGCCGCCGTGCTGCTGGCGCAGTCGTTTCAAGGCGGAATCCGCGGCCTGGTGACGGACGCGGGAGGCGGCGCGGGCGCGGGCGCCAAGGTATCGATTCTCGACGAAGGCACCAACACGGGCCGCGCGACGCTGACGAACGAGGCCGGCGAATATGTGTTTAACGGACTGGTGCCGGCGACGTACTCGGTGATCGCGGAAGCGCCGAGTTTCAAGCGATTTGAGCGCAAAAGCGTGGCGCTGGGGACGCAGCAGTTTTTGACGATCGACGTGAAGCTGGAGGTGGGCCAGGTGACCGAGAGCGTGATGGTCACCGAAGAGGTGCCGGTGATCGAGACGGCCAACGCTTCGGCGGGGCAGTTGATCGACCGGCAGAAGCTGATCGACCTGCCAAACCTGGGGCGGAACCCGTTCATGATGGCGAAGGTCGCGCAGAACGTGGTGGCGGTGGGCAATCCGCGGTTTAACCGCATGCAGGATCAGTCGGGTTCCTCGCAGATTTCGCTCGCCGGCGGCCCGGTGCGCGGTAACAACTATTTGCTCGACGGGATTCCGATCACCGATTCGGTGAACCGGGCCGTGATCATCCCGACGCTGGAGGCGGTGCAGGAGGTGAAGGTGCAGGCCAATACCTACGACGCCGAGATGGGGCGGACGGGCGGCGGGATGTTCAACACGTTTCTCAAGAGCGGCACCAATGAGCTGCACGGTTCGGCGTTCGGATATATGCGGCAGACCGAGTGGCTGGCGAACAACTGCTTCAACAACCGCGCGGGGCGCGGGGTGCCGAACCAGCCGTTCCGCAATTACGGCGCGTCGATCGGCGGTCCGGTGTGGATCCCGAAAATCTACAAGGGCAAGGACAAGACGTTCTTCTGGCTGTCGGGAGAGGCGTACCGGCAGACGTCGTCGACCTCGACGGAACTGGCGGTGCCGACGGCGCTGGAGAAGCGCGGGGACTTCTCGCAGAGCTTTCGCAGCGGGGCTTCGGGCGCGGTCCAGATGATCTACGATCCGATGACTACGCGGGCCGACGGGACGCGGACGCCGTTCGCGGGGAACGTCATTCCGGCGGCGCGGCTGAACCCGATCGGGGCGGCGATCGCGACGCACTATCCGGCGCCGACGCGCGAGCGGACGGCGTTCGGCACGAACAACTATTCGGCGGCGTCGAGCCAGTATGACCGGGCCGATCAGTTCACCGCGAAGGTGGACCATCAGATGACGTCGTGGTGGCGGGCGACGGCGAGCTATCTGCACTACGGCTCGCGGGAGCCGGGCGAATGGTGGATGGGGACGATCGCGAGTCCGGCGCAGTGGCTGCTGGCGCGGAAGGTGGACGCGACGGCGGTGTCGAGCATCCTGACGCCGAACGCGACGACGGTGGTGACGGTGCGGTATGGCTTCAACCGTTTTCCAAACTTGAACTCGACGCGGTCGGCCGGATTCGACGTGACATCGCTGGGCTTCTCGCCGGCGTACGCCTCGAAGATTCAGGCGACGACGTTCCCGCTGATCGGCATGCAGAACTTCTCGGGGCTGGGCACGACGAACAACAACGCGCAGGTGTTCCACTCGAAGAATCTGATGGGCTCGGTGGCGAAGTTCGCCGGGCGGCACAGCTTCAAGATGGGCGCCGATTACCGGCGGCTGCACATCGACGGCGTCGAGTACGGCGACCCGGCGGGGAACTTCGCCTTCAACGACATCTTCACGCGGGAGACGCCGCTGCGAGCGACGACGGGCACCGGGAGCGACCTGGCGAGCCTGCTGCTGGGACTGCCGAACTCCGGCACGTTTCTGCAGGCGACGAAGATGTTTCAGTACGTCGACTACTACGGGCTGTACTTCCACGATGACTTCCGCGTGAGCGCGAAGCTGACCATCAACATGGGCCTGCGCTACGAATACGAGACCGGGCTCAAGGCGACGGACAACACGCTGATTACCGGTTTTGACCGGACCGTGGCCAGCCCGATCGCGGTGACCTCTCCGGTGGCCGGGTTCACGCCGCGCGGCGGTCTGCTCTACGCGGGCAAAGACGGCGGGCGCACGCAGACGGGCAACATGAACCGCAATAAGTTCGCGCCGCGGGCGGGATTTGCGTATCAATGGAGTCCCAAGACGACGATTCGCGGCGGGTATGGGATGTTCTGGGCGCCGATTCCCTACGGGTTTCAGAACACGCTCGGGTACTCGCAGACGACGGCGTACCTGAGTTCCGTCGACGGCGGTTTCACGCCGGCCGGGTCGATCTCGAATCCGTTCCCGAACGGGATTCTAAGCCCGGTGGGAAACGCGGGCGGACTGCTGGCCGGCATCGGCCAGGCGGTCGGTTTCATCGATCAGAATCATCGCGCGCCGAGCATCCATCAGTTCAGCTTCGACGTGCAACGGCAGTTGCCGTGGGGGCTGGCGCTGGCGGCCGGGTATGTGGGCAGCCGGTCGTACGACCTGGTGCTGGGCGCGGGCGGACTGAACATCAACCAGCTCGATCCGAAGTACTTCGCCGAGGGCGCGGCGTCGCTGAACGCGAGCGTGCCGAATCCTTACTACGTCGCCGGCGGGCCTGGTTTCATCGGCGGCCGGACGATGACGCGGGAACAGTTCCTGCGCCCCTTCAACCAGTTCGGAAACGTGACGCTGAGCAACAGCGATTACAACCGGGCGAGTTACGACTCGTTCGTCAGCAAGATTCAGAAGCGGATGTCGGCGGGGCTTAGCCTGCTGGCGAGTTGGACGTGGTCGCGCAACATGGACGCCTCGGTGGCGGGCGCGGGTACGTTCTTTAACGGCCTGGGCGCGATTCAGAACGTCTACGATCTCGACGCGGAGTACGCGCTGTCGAGCGTCCACTCGCCGCACCGGTTCTCGAGCGCCTTCACCTATGAGTTGCCGTTCGGCAAGGGAAAGAAGTGGGCCGGCAACAACATGGTGGCGGATCTGGCGATCGGCGGCTGGTCGGTGAACGGGATCGTCACCTACCAGACTGGGTACCCGATGGCGGTGACGCAGGCGTCGAACAACAACTCGTCGTTCGGCGGCGCGGGGCAGCGCCCGAACGCGACCGGGGTATCGCCGGCGATGCCGGGCGGGCTGATGGACCGCATCGACGGCTATCTCAACCGCGCGGCGTTCGCCGAAGTACCGAAGTATCAGTTCGGTAACCTGTCGCGGACGATCGGGCTGCGCGGGCCCGGGATTTCGGAGTGGAACATGAGCCTGTTTAAGACCTTTTCGGTGACCGAACGGTTCAAGGCGCAGTTCCGCGCCGAGGCACTGAATGCCTTCAATACACCGCAGTTCCGCGCGCCGAATCTCGCCTTCGGCGTCAGCAACGCGAACTTCGGACGCATCACGGAGCAGGCGAACTTCTCGCGCATGATTCAGCTCGGCGTGCGGTTTTTCTTCTAGACGCGGCCCGGCTCCCCCTCAGATTGAACCACCGATTGGAAAGGACGATTCATGATCTCTGCTGGACTTCAAACCGAATACTCGCGGCGCTCACTGGGGCGCCGCGCCCTGACGCTGCTGGGCGCCGGGGCGGCGCTGCCCTTCTATAACGAGCCCGCGCTGGCGCAGTTGTCGATGATCGGACCGCTGCCGCCGGGCGCGGTGAAGATCAACGCCAACGAGAACCCGCTGGGGCCGTGCGCCGAGGCGGCGGAGGCGATCTACGGCGTCGTCAAAAAGGGCGGCCGCTACATGTACGAGGAGACGTTTTCCTTCACGCGGACGCTGGCCGAGCAGGAGGGGCTGAAGCCGAATTACGTGATGCCGTTCGCGGGTTCGAGCGATCCGTTGCACCGGGCGGTGCTGGCGTTCACGTCGCCGGACAAGCCGTTTGTGATGGGCGACCCGGGGTATGAGGCCGGGCAGCGTGCGGCCCAATTTATCGGGTCGAAGGTGATCCGCGTGCCGTTGAACGCGAAGCACGAGCACGACGTGAAGGCGATGGCCGCGGCGTCGGAGACGGCGGGGATCCTCTACATCTGCAACCCGAACAATCCGACCGGCACCGTGACGAAGCGCGCCGATATCGAGTGGCTGCTGGCGAACAAACCGAAGGGCTCGATCCTGCTATTGGACGAAGCCTACATCCACCTGAGCACCGAGCCGTTCGGGACCGACCTGGTGGCCAAGGACGGGGAACTCATCGTGCTGCGGACCTTTTCGAAGCTCTATGGGATGGCGGGCCTGCGGGCGGGCGCGGCGATCGGACGGCCGGACCTGCTGGCGAAACTGCAGGGTTACGGCGCGGGCGCGCTGCCGCTGACGGGCATGATCGGCGCGACGGCCAGCCTGAAGGCGAAGAATCTCGTGGCTGAGCGGCGCAAGTTGATCGCCGACACGCGTGAGGACGTCTTTGGTTTTCTCTCCAAACACAACGCGAAGTTCGTGCCGTCGGTGTCGAACAAGTTCATGCTCGAGTGGGACAAACCGGGCGGGGAACTGGTGAAGGCGTTCGCGGCGGAGAAGGTCTTCATCGGCCGTGTCTGGCCGAAGTGGCCGAATCACGCGCGGGTGTCGATCGGCACGCCGGAGGAGATGGCCGTTTTCAAGAAGGCTTACCGGGAGATCTTCGGGGTCTAACGGCGTGGACGGGCGGGACACGATCGGTCGGGATCGGGCGCCGGCGACACCGGCGCCCTGGCAGCGGTGGAATCCGCCGCGCTACTCGCTGGGCGCGCTGCGCGGCGATCTGGCGGGCGGATTGGTGGCTGCGCTGATCGCTCTGCCGTACGGGCTGGCGATGGCGACGCTGATGGGGATTCCCCCGGCGATGGGACTGATGACCTCGATTCTGACGGCGCCCGTGACGGCGCTGCTCGGGCGAAATCCGGTCCTCATCGGCGGGACGTCGACGGTTACGGTGCCGTTTGTGGCGGCCGCGGTGGCGGCCTACGGCGCGGGCGGGGCGGCGAAGATCACGATCGTCGCGGCCGTATTTCTGATGGTCTTCTGCGTTCTGCGGCTGGGCGGCTTGCTGGCCGGAATTCCGCGGCCCGTCGTGTCCGGGTTCTCCTGTGGGATCGGCGCGATGATGATCATCTCGCAGTTGAAGGCGTTGTTCGGGCTGCGGATCGCGGCGGGCGGGACGATGGCGGACCAGTTCGTGCGTGCGGTGACGGCGTTGCCGCAGTTGGACCCGCAGGTGACGGCGATCGGGGCCGTGACTATCCTGGGCGCCGTGATGGCGGCGCGGCGGTGGCCGTCGGCGCCGGCGCCGATGGTCGGGATCGCGTCGGCGGTCGCGGCGGGGTCGATGTTCGGCTGGCACGATAAGGAGGTTGGCGCGATGGTGCTCGCGGTGCCGCCGCTGGCCGGGTTCACGTGGGCGCCGGCGGATGTGCTGCAGGTGCTGCCGAGTGCGCTGGGGTTGGCCGTCGTGACATCGGTGAATCTGCTGGTGACCTCACGGGTGGTCGAACATTTTCGTGGGCGGAGCGCGGGTCCGCGCCGGTCCGACGCCGACCGCGAGTTGGGCGCCTATGGCATCGCGAACCTGCTGGGCGGACTGTTTGGCGCGCCGTTCAGCGTGGGCATTCCGGCGCGCAGCCTGGCCAACGTGCGGTGCGGCGGAACGACCCGAATGTCGAACCTCTTTCACGCCCTGTTTGTGTTGCTGTTTCTGACGGCTGGATCTTCGTTGGTGGCGCACGTACCGCTGTCGGCGCTGGCCGGCGTGACGGCGTGGATGGGCTTTTGCCTGCTCGACTGGAGTACCTGGAGCCGGCTCGGTCGAATGCGGCGGACGGATGCGGCGGCGTTTCTGCTGACGGCGTTGGGCGTGTTGTTCGTCAACGCGGCGATCGCGGTCGCGGCCGGGTGGAGCATGTACGGATTCCGGTGGCTGGTCCAACGGAGCGCGTTTGCCGGCGGGCTGCCGGACTCGGCCGCGGCGGCCTCGCGACGTTAGGGTTTGGGAACCACCGGGTCGGGGGCGTAGCCCTTCGGCGTCTTGAACGTGCGGATGATCTTCTTGTCGGCCAGCGAGACGGCGTAGACAGTGTCCATGTTCTCATTGGCGGCGTAGGCGATGCGGCCATCGTGGCTCAGGTGCAGGGAGACGATCTGGCCCAGCGCGGCCGGCAGATCGACACGCCCGGCGACGGTGTTGGTCTTCGTGTCGACCCACTCCACGGCGCGTTCGTCAAGGATGCCGTAGACGGCGAAGCGTTCGTCCGGAGTGAGGGCGATGCGGACCGGGCCCGGGCTGGTTTTGATGGTGCGTACGACCCTCAGCGCGACGGTGTCGATGACCGAGAGTTGCGCGCCGTCGCGGTTGCAGACATAGAGGCGTTTGCCGTCGCGCGAGATGATGCTGCCCTCGGGGCGGGCACCGGTGGGGATGAGCGTGATGGCGCCGGTGGCGAGGTTGATGGCGGAGACGTTCGACGAGTTGGAATTGGACATGAAGGCGAAGCGGGCATCGGGAGTGGCGACGACCATGTGGGCCGTCTTGCCGCCGGTGGACCAGGTTTTGACGATCGACCGTTTGACGGGATCGAGCAGGAGCAACTGGTCGGGCAGTTCGGTTGAGACGAGAAGTTGGCCGGTGGAGCGGATGATGTCGATGCCGTGCGGGCGGCGGAACTGGCCGGTGCTGATTTCACCGGCCTTGCGGCGTTCTTTGAGGTCGATGATCGAGACGTTGTTGCCGCCTGTGCCCGCCTGTTCGATGCGCATGGTGCCGTTGTCGGTGGTGTAGGCGAACCGTCCGTCGTTTGAGAAGACCATCTCGTGCGGGTGCTGCTGGACAGGGACAGCGGCGATCAATTTGCCGTCGTCGGTGTAAAAACCGAGCGAACTGTGCCCTTTGTGGAGGACGAGCAGTTCGCCCGATGCTGCGGTCGTAATCAGGATCGCGAGGAGAACGTGGCGCATGGGCCACAGTCTATCGCGGTCCGGCTATTCCAGACGGAACGAGGCGACGAGTCCGGAGAGTTCGCCGGACATGCGGTCCAGACCATCGGCGGCCGACTTGGCGCCGGAGGCGGCCTCCGTGGTGGACTGGGCCGCGGAGGCGACTTGTGTGATGTTCTGGCTGATCTCCTTCGAGCCTGTGACCACCTCCTCCATGCTGCGGCTGATGTCGTTGGTGGTGGCGGTTTGCTCTTCGACCGCGGCGGCGATGGTAGTCGATATCTGACTGATCTCGCTGATGACACGGGAGACCTGGTTGATCGCGGAGGCGGCCGAACTCGAGTCGGCCCGGATGGCGGCGATGCGGGACTCGATTTCCTCGGTGGCCTTCGCTGTCTGCTCGGCCAGCGCCTTCACTTCGTGGGCGACGACGGCGAAGCCTTTGCCGGCCTCGCCGGCCCGTGCCGCTTCAATGGTGGCGTTGAGCGCCAGCAGGTTGGTCTGTTCGGCGATCGAG
>CAYMTH010000164.1:0-8991 GCA_964393235.1 uncultured Solibacteraceae bacterium
TGGCGCGGAGGGCGGGGTCGACGAAGTTGCGGAGCGGGTGGCCGGGGAGGGCCTGATGGAGCTTGCCCCAGACGGGTTCCCCTAGCTTTTGCCATTCGGCGTAGGCGGGCGGAAGCGTCTGGTTGAGCAGCGCGGCGGCGTCGACGCGGAAGCGGGGCGAGGCGCCTTCGAGGGCTTCGAGGAGGACGGTGGGATCGGCCGAGTCGATGACGGCGGCGGCTTTTTCGGGGAGCGCGGCTTTGAGGAACGCCGGGCCGAGGTGGCGCTTCCACCAGATCTCGTAGAGGGCGGCTTCGCGCGAGTCGATGTGCTCGACGGCGTTCCAGTTTTTCAGCATTTGCACGGCGGGCATGGCGGGATCGGCGAGGCGGAGCAGCGCGACGGCGCGGCGGGCGGCGACGGAGCTGAGGTCGGTCTGCAGCTTCATGGCGGCTTCGAGGGAGATCTTGGGCGTGGCGCGGAGGACCTCGTCGATGCGGCGGTGGCGGGAGTCGTGGCTCCATTCAAAGCCGAGTTTGCGCTGCTGGTACGGGTATCCGGCGGGCATGTTCATCTCGTTCGATGTCGAGAAGAAGCCGTCGGACGGGTTAAATGCCGAGGGAAACTGATCGGGGCGGAGGAAGCCGTTCCATTCGTAGCGGCCGTCGCCGGGGACGGGGAGCAGACCGTCCCAGTTGAGGCGGACGGGGGTGAGGCCGCCGGGGCTCCAGCCGATGTTGCCCTTGGTGTCGGCGTAGACCTGGTTGACGGTGGGCGCGCCGCCGCGGAAGCGCGCGGCCTGGAACTCGCGGAAGTTGCGGGCGCGCATGTAGGCGAAGCTGCCGGCGTAGGCGGACATGCCGGGCTGCGTCCAGCAGGAGCGCACGGCGTAGGCGCGGTTCTTCGCCTTGTCGGTGTAGATGACGGGGCCGTGGCGGGTGAACTCGAGCTCGGCGGCGACGGGGGCGGCGCCTTTGACGGCGATGGTTTCGCGTTCGACGCGCATGGACTCCCAGCCGCCTTTGTAGCGGTACTGGCGCGGGTTGGCGGGGTTGAGTTCGTAGACGTAGAGGTCTTCCTGGTCGATGGGGAAGATGGTGAGGCCGAAGGCGATGGTGCCGTTGTGGCCCATGGCGATGCCGGGGAGGGCGGGTTCGCCGGCGCCGATGACGTCGAGCCCGGGGGCGGAGAGATGGGCGATGTAGCGGAGGCTGGGCGTGGAATAGGCGCGGTGCGGATCGCCGGCGAGGATGGGGCGGCCGGTGGCGGATTTCGACGGGGCGATGGTCCAGTTGTTGCTGCCGTCGTCGGCCGCGTCGTTGTTGGGTTTTTCGAAGGGCGCGGAGCGGGTGGCGAGAGTGAAGACGCGGAGGACATCGGCGGGGAGGCAGGGATCGAGGCCGGCGGGAACCTGCACCTTCCACGGCGGCTGGAGGCCGGCGCGGGCCTCGTCGTGTTCGACGTTGCCGGTGGCGCAGAGGGGTTTGGCGCGGGCGACCTCGCTGGTGACGTTGCGGGTGAGTCCGTGGGAGCGGATGCGGAGCACGTCGGCGGGCGCCCATTTTTCGGGCTTGTAGCCGGTGGCCTGGAACTCGACGGGGAGTTCGGTGAGCTGGCCGATGTAGGCGTTGATGCCGGCGGTGAAGGCCTCGGTCATGGCGCGGGCGTGCGGGCCGTAGGCAGCCCACTCCTTATCCATCGAATCGCGGTAGAGGAAGAGGCGGGCGGCGCGGTCCTGTTCGACGTAGGCGGGGCCCATGGCTTCGGCCATGCGGCCGAGGCCGCGGCGGCGCCAGAGGTCGATCTGGAAGAGGCGTTCGCGGGCGACCTGGAAGCCCTGGGCGAAGAAGGCGTCGTGTTCGTTTTTGGCGTAGATGTGGGGGACGCCCCATTTGTCGGAGAGGAGTTCGACGGGCTGGCGGAGGCCGGGGACGGCGATCGATTCGGCGCGGACGGCGAGGGCAAGGAGGGCGGGGAGGAGAAGGCGCGCGTGCATGGCTGGGTTCATCATACATCCGGGGGATCTGCGATCCTGTGGGGATGATGCATCTGGTCCCGGCGGAGGTGAAGGGAGAGATCCGGCAGTTGGCGAACGTGGTTCACGAGCGGCGGCTGGGGAAGGAGTTGGCGCGGCTGGAGGGAGAGTTCGCGCGGTGGCGGCGGGGGGAGATCGACGCGTTCGAACTGGCGTCGCGGGCGCACCGGTTTCATGAGGGCGCGCCGCGGGAGTTGTGGCAGAAGTTCAACACCTACCATCTGGAGACTTTGAAGGGGCTCGTGGCGGAGGCGATCGCGGACGGGACGCTGCGGGTGGAGGAGGTGAGCGCGGAGGCGCTGGCGTTATTGAGCCGGAGATAAAAAAGGCGGCCGCCCCGAAGGACGGCCGCCTTTTTTGGTTCGTACTGGCTTCCGGTTAGAAGCTGTAGCGGAGCGAGAGCTGGATGTTGCGCTCGCTGCTCTTGCCGGTGACCTTGCCGAAGGTGGCCGAGGTCGGGTTGGTGTCGACACCGCCCCAGTTCGGGTGGTTCGGCAGGTTGAAGAACTCCGCACGGAACTGGACGAACTGCTTTTCCGTGATGTTGAAGCTCTTGAACGCCGCGCCGTTCCAGTTCTGGAAGCCCACGTTGTTGAACGAGATGGAGTTCCGGTTCTGGTTGGGGAGCGTGCCGTTAGCCGGGCGGGTCGCCCAGGCGGAGCCGCCGACGGTGGTTTCAAACCACTGCGTCGTGACGCCGTTGAAGTTGCCGGCCGCGTTGCGGTCGGAGAACTGCAGCGGGCGGTTCGGCGTGCCGTTCAGGTTCCAGGGCTTGCCGTTGGTGGAGCCGATGCCGAGGTAGTCGTCACCGTTGCCGACCGTGATCGGCGCGCCGGTCTGGAACTGCACGGTACCGGAGACCTGCCAGCCGCCGAGGACGCCCTTGGCGAGCTTGTTGGACGACTTGTTGAAGAACGGCATCTCCCAGATGATGTTGTTGATGGAGATGTGCCGCACGTCGTTACCCGACTTGCCCCAGTTCAGGCTCTGGTTGTAGACATCGATGAAGCCGTCGCGGGGGCCGGAGTTGTTGTCCATGGTCTTGGAGTAGGTGTACGCCACGCCATAGCTGAGGCCCTTCGCAAAGCGGCGGTTCACTTCGAACTGCAGGCCGTGGTAGGTGGAGCGGCCGGAGTGTTCGAGCATCGGGATGTTCGCGAAGCCTTTGTAGGGCCGGAGGAAGTTGACGTTGGCGCCGGCGTTGGCGGCCTGGAACGTGGTGCCGGTGGGCAGCTGGTTCAGGTCGCGTTCGCGCGAGAGGTAGTTGCCGGCGGTACCGATGTAGCCGACTTCGACGACCGTCGCGGAGTTGAGCTGGCGCTGGTAGGTCATGTTCCAGTTGTAGCCGCGCGGAACCTTGTAGACCGGGTCGATGGTCATGAAGAACTGCGGGAAGGCCACCTGGCCGCCGGAACCGGGGTTGTCGGCGATGCCGTTGGTGATGGAGACCATCGGCTGCCACGGCGGGTTGCCGCCGAGGAAGACGCTGTCATAGATACCGGGGCGGGAGATGAAGCCGCCGAAGCCGGCGCGGATGACATCCTTCTCGGTGATGGAGTAGGCCAGACCGAGGCGGGGAACCACGTTGAACTGGTTCGGAGCCGGGTAGGGGCTGCCGCCGTCGAGCAGGCGGTTAAACTGGCCGCCGTCGATCGCCGGGACGCGGCCCTTGCCAGCGTCGGGGAAGGCCGAGCCGGGAATGACGACGCCGTTGTAGCGGTCACCGGAGATGACGTTACCGGTGGTACGGTCCAGCACGGCGGCCTGCGAGGCGTTGTACTTGTCCGGGCGGAACACGGCGATGTTACCCCAGAGGGACTTGGCGTAGCCGTTCATCCACGTGCCGCGGAAGCCGAGTTCGAGCTTCAGCTTCTGGTTGACGCGCCAGGAGTCCTGTCCGAAGAACTCGAACATGTGGCTGCGGTAGGGGGTGTAGGCGCGGGGGCCGATTTCGGCGTAGGCCGAGAAGAGGCCGAGCGCGGCGTTGGTCAGACCGGTGCCGGTGCCGGGGGCGCCGCCGGGACGGACGTCGTTGAATTCGAAACGGCCGTTCTGGTTGTTGGTGCCGCCGGGGACGCCGGAGACGTTGATCTGGTCAAAGTCGTTCTGGCCCGAACGTTCCCAGATGCCGCCGAACTTGAACGTATGGTTGCCGGCGATCTTGGTGAAGTTGTTCGAGATGTTGTAGATCGGACCGGCGGAGCTGGCCGGGTAGGGTCCGCCGTCGATACCGCCGAGGTTCGGGATCACGATGGTCGGGACCTTGTCGAAGATCTCCTTGCGCTCGGGGAAGATGTAGGGGTAGTTGATGCCGGAGCGGGAACGGAGGAAGCGTTCGCCGGCGCGGTCGATGCCGATCTTCACCACGTCGTTGGAGGCCGAGATCATGAACTCGTTGATCATGGTCGGGCCGAGGGTCCAGGTGTGGGAGAGGCTGCCGGTGCGGTTGGGCCGCGACCAGTCGGTGATGGCGTAGTCGAAGCCGCCGCGGAAGGTGTCGAGGCCGGTGTAGGCGTAGTTGGAGCCGCGGAAGCGGAACACCTGATTCGTGGTCGGGTTGTAGTCGATCGAGTAGGTGTCCTTGCGCTGGTTCTGCCAGCCGCCACGCTGCTGAAAGAAGTTCAGGTTGCCGTAGGTACCGTTCGGCTGCGGGTAAGCTCGCAGGAAGGCGATGCCGTTGGGGCTGAGTCGGGAGGCCGGGATGATGTTGCCCGGGAAGACGCCGCCGTTGGGGTCACTGATGGTGCGCGGCGCGTTGTAGAAAATGTTCGTGCCGAGTAGTTCGCTGAAGTTGCCGCTGCGCATCGCGGCGGTCGGGACGCGCTGGGTGGAGGTGTCGACGAACCGGCGGCGCACATATTCCTGGGCGAAGAGGAAGAACAGTTTTTCACGGTTCTTGTTGAACTTGCCGGGGATGGTGACGGGGCCGCTGACGTTGAAGCCGAACTGGTTGAAGCGGAGGGCCTGGCGATCGCCGATGCCGTTCGCGTTGCGCGACCAGGAGTTGGCGTCGAGCTTGTCGTTGCGGAAGTATTCGTAGAAAGAACCGTGGAAGTCCTTGCCGCCCGAGCGGGTGACGATACGGATCTGGCCGGTGCCGGAGCGGCCGTATTCGGCCGAGTAGTTGGCGGTCAGAACCTGGACTTCCTGCACGGTGTCGGCGTCGGCGGTGCCGACGGAGGTGCCGTTGGCGCGCGTACGGATGCCGACCGCGCCGTCGAAGGTGATCAGCGAGTCCTGCGAACGGCCACCGTTGATGGTGAAGCCGCCCGAATCGAGGCCGTAGCTGAAACCCGTCATCGGCGAACCGCGGCGGACGCCGGGCTTCAACATGGCCAGGAACAGCGGGTTCCGGCCGTTGAGGGCGAGGTTCTGGATCTGCTGCTGTTCCACCGTCTTGCCGACAGCCGCCGACTCGGTGTTGAGCTGGGCGATGTTGGCTTCGACCGTGACCGATTCGGTCAACTGACCGACGGACAGTTCGATGTTCACAGCGAGGGGCAGACCGGCGTCGAGCTTGTTGCGGCTCTTCGAGAACTTCTTGAAGCCGGAGGCCTCGACCGTCACCGTGTAGTAGCCGGGCGGGATGTTGGGGACCGTGTAAAAGCCAGTATCGTTGGAAGTCGTCTGGCGTTCGAATGACGTGTCTTCGTTACGAAGGGTGACCTTCGCGTTGCCGACCACGGCACCGCTGGGATCGCGCACAACGCCCGAAATGGCGGCGTTGTCCGATTGTCCAAGCAGGCCGAGGGCGCAGAGGAGCAGCAAGGCTCCGAACTTACGCACTTGGTTCATGTTCTTTCTTTCTCCTGAAGCCTATAGCGGCTTGATGCTTTAATTGTATGAAACTTTTTCTCGCATGATTTCGTCTCAACAAGATTTCATCTTTTGGAAGAACGTCACGGTGTACCGCGACGAACAGCTCGCGCTGGACGACATAACGTTGACCATCCACGCGGGGGAGAACGTGGCGATCGTCGGGCCGAACGGTTCCGGCAAGTCGACGTTGATCAAAACGATTACTCGGGAGCTGTATACGCGCTGGCCTCCGCCGCGGTGCGAGATGCGCATCGCCGGGCAGCAGATCTGGAACGTTTGGGAGCTGCGGAGCTGGATGGGCATCGTGACGAACGACCTGGTGCAACTGTGCACGCAGCCGTACTCGGTGTTTGAAACGATCCTGTCGGGGTTCCACTCGAGCGTCGGCATCTGGCCGTACCATCCGGTGACGCCGGAGATGGAGGCGCGGGCCGCGGAACTGCTCGACTATCTGGAGATCCGGCACCTGCGGGACCGGCTGATGACGGAGCTGTCGTCGGGCGAGGCGCGGCGCGCGGTGATCGGGCGGGCACTGGCGCATTCGCCGAAGGCGCTGATCCTCGACGAGCCGTCGAACAGCCTGGACATCCGTGCGATGGGGGAACTGCGCGAGGCGTCGCGGAAGCTGGCGCAGAGCGGCGTGGCGGTGATCCTGGTGACGCATCACCTGCCGGATATCATTCCCGAGATCGACCGGGTGATCTGCATGCGCGGCGGGAAGGTATTCGCCGACGGGCCGAAGCGGGAGATCCTGACCGAGGAAAAGCTCGGCGATCTGTTCGGGATCCCGGTGTCGGTGACCGAGCGCGACGGCTATTTTCACATGTGGTGAGGCGGCGGCATTTAGTAGAGTGAAGAAAGGCGGGCCCTTAGCTCAACGGTTAGAGCAGCGGACTCATAATCCGTTGGTTGTAGGTTCAAATCCTACAGGGCCCACCAGATCCGACGGTGAAAGGTTCCTTTTCTCCTTCGTTGCTGTTCCCGGGGCCGGGGACGTGGCTCTGGTGGCGGCGGGCCTGGCCGTTCTTGGTAGAACGAAACGGCCGCGCGCGGCATCCTAGAGAGAGATGGCCGCCAAATGGATGAAGCACTGGCTGCTGGCAGCCGGTATCTATAACATTCTGTGGGGTTTGGTGTTCGGATTCTTCCCGAACGCCCTGTTCGACTGGGCCGGCATGGCGCGGCCGAACTACGTGGAACTGTGGCAGTGCATCGCGATGATCGTCGGGGTGTACGGGGTGGGGTACGCGGTGGCGGCGACCGATCCGTACAGGCACTGGCCGGTGGTGCTGGTGGGCTTTCTGGGCAAAACATTCGGCCCGATCGGGTTCCTGCAGGCGGCGCTGGCGGGGCGGATGCCGTGGAAGTTCGGGATCGTGAACGTGTTCAACGACCTGATCTGGTGGGTGCCGTTTCTGTTGATTCTACTGGGGGCTTGGCGGGCTTACCAGGCCGATTTTGGTACTGCGGGCGTCGAAGTACTAGATCAAAATGGGCAAAAAATCGATGATTTATCGCGCGAAAAGCCTGTTTTAGTGGTGTTTTTGCGTCACTTCGGATGCACGTTCTGCCGAGAGGCGCTGGCGGATCTGCGGGTGCAGCGGTCGCGGATCGAGGCGGCGGGGGTGGGGATCGCCCTGGTGCACATGAGCCCCGATGGGGAGGCGGCGGCGTTCTTCGCGCGGTACGGGCTGGACGATGTGGCGCGGTTTTCCGATCCGGGGCGGGCGCTGTACCGGCGGTTCGAGTTGCGGCGCGGGACGCTGGGTCAGATGTTCGGGTGGGCGGTGTGGCGGCGGGCGGCGCGGGCGCTGGTGGCTGACGGGCACGGGGTGGGGATGCTGGCCGGCGACGGGTTTCAGATGCCGGGAGCGTTTCTAGTGTTGAACGGCAAGATCGTGCGGGAGTACCGGCACGAGACGGCGGCGTCGCGGCCGGACTACTGCAAATTGGCGGCGGTGTAGAGCTCGTCGAGGGACCAGTCGGGGATGGCTCCGCGCCGGGAGGCCACGAGGGAGCCGAGCGAGTTGGCGAAGCGGGCGACGTGGTCGAGGGGCCAGTGGCGGGAGAGGCCGAAGAGGAGGGCGGCGGAGAAGGAGTCGCCGGCGCCGACGGTGTCGATGGCGTGGACGGGGGGCGGGGATTCGCGGACGGTTTCGCCGTTGGCGTGGAGTTCGCAGCCGTCGGGGCCGAGGGTGACGCAGAGGAGGGAGAGGGGGTAGCGGCGGAGGAGGGCGCGGGCGGGGTCGCCGTCGAGGGAGAGTTCGCGGGAGAGCCAGGCGAGTTCGGACTCGTTGCATTTGACGGCGGTGGCGCGCGAGAGGAGTTCGTGGACGGTGGCGGGGTCTTCGAAGCCGGGGCGGAGGTTGACGTCGTAGAAGAGGGGGACCTCGCCCAGGGCGAGGCGGGCGGCGCGGGCGCGGGGGCAGGTTTGCTGGAGGGTGCCGCAGACGAGCCAGGCGGGGCGGAGGGCGGCGATGGCGGCGGCCTGGCAGGGGGTGATTTCGGGTTCTTCCCAGGCGGCGGGGCGGCGGAGGTGGTAGGTGGGATGGCCGTCGTGGAGGGTGACGTCGACGATGCCGGTGGGGAAGGAGGGGTGGCGGCGGGTGTAGGTCATGTCGACGCGGAGGCGGGCGGCCTGGGCGAGGGCTTCGTCGCCGGGTTCGTCGTTGCCGACGGCGGAGATGAAGAAAGACTGGAAGCCGAGGCGGGCGGCGTGGGCGGCGAGGTTGAACGGGGCGCCGCCGAGGAGGCGGCAGGTGGGGTATTGATCCCAGAGGATTTCGCCGATGGAGAGCAGGACAGGACCCATACACCCTACTTTACGGGGGGAAGTGGAGGGCGCCGGGAAGGCGCCCCCCGGGGGGGGGGCCCCCCCGGCGGGGGGGGGGGGGTGGGGGGGGGGGCCGGGGGGGGGGGGCGGGGGGGGGGGCGGGCGCCGCCCGGTGGGCGCCCGCGGTGGAGTTAGTTCTTGCCGGACTTGTCGTCGTTTTTGTCGTCGTCCTTGTCTTTGCCTTTGTCGTCGGTCTTGTTCTTGTCGTCATCGGTGCCGCCGCTCTTGCCGCTGCCGGAGCTGGAGCCGGAACCGCTGCTGCCCGAGCCGGAGCTGGAGCCGCTGCCACTGTTCGACCCGGAGCCACTGTTCGAGCCGCTGCCCG
>CAYMTH010000165.1:0-2763 GCA_964393235.1 uncultured Solibacteraceae bacterium
CGGCGGCATGAACTTGGTGGGCGGCGTGATGTGCTTCCCGTCGCCCGCGTTCAACTGGTGCAGTCGACCGTCCCAGGAGGCGGCGTAGATTACGTAGGAGCCCGGCGTCTTGCCCGGCCCGATGGTCACGTTGGCCGTCATGCCGCCGGGGCACAGCACCGAAGGCCCGCGGCTCCCCGCCGGCTCTTTATAAGTGCTCTCGAAATGCGTGTGCCAGAAGAGCTTCCCCGTCGCCACGTCGATCGCGTAGACGTTATCGGAAACGCCCGCCTGAATGGCCAGCTGCTTCTTCCCGCCCGGCGTGTCCACGCTGCCGATCACCAGCGGCGGCAGCAGATTGTGCATCGCCCGCGTCTCGTTGTCGAGCTTGATCTTCCACAGCAGCTTGATGTCTTTTACCGTCGAAACACTCAGCAGCTTCTCGTCCTTCTGCCAGTTGTTCCGTTGCGGGTCGCCTCCGTCCGTCAACCAGTCGGCGGCGCTAACGGCCAGCCCGGCACACAAAACAGCGGATCCGGCGGCGATTTTCAGGCTCTTCATGCAGTCGTTTCTCCCGGCGCGCCAGGCGCGCTCGCAGTATCTCGAACCCGCTACTATATAACACTCCGGGCCGATCTGAAAATCCCGCCAATGCTTCCCGAAACGCGACATTTTCGGATATGATCTTGATTCGGTCATGATCACCAGAATCCCCTCGTTCGGCAGTCTCTCCCGCCCGCTCCTCCGGACCGGCTGCGCGCTCCTCGCCCTCACCGTCGCCCACGCCCAGCGCGGCGGCAACGACTGGATGACCATCGGCAACGACGTCCAGCGCTCCTACTGGCTCCGCTTCGACGGCAAGATCAGCGAGCAGACCATGCGCAAGCCCGGCTTCATGCAGGTCTGGAAGATGAAGATGAACAACACGTCCCGCCAGCAGCAGGCCCTCACCTCGCCTGCGCTGCTCGACTTCTACATCTCCTACCGCGGCTTCCGCACCCTCGGTTTCTTCGGCGGCTCGGGTGACACCACCATCGGCGTCGATACCGACCTCGCCCGCCTCGAATGGCAGAACGGCGCCGGCAAGTCTTCGGCCAAGCCCGGCACCGCCGCCTGCCCCGGCGGCATGACCTCCACGATCACCCGCCCGACCTCGGTTCCCTATCCGCCCGCCGGCGGCCGCGGCGGTGGCCGCGCCAATCCGGCCCGCTCCGGCGTCGGCGAACCCTTTGAAGGCGCCGTCACCCTCAAGCAGAGCCCCGCCGCCCGGCCCGCTCCGCCGCCTCCTCCCGCGGCCGCCAAGCCCGCCCGCCGCGTGGCCACCCCGCCCAACCCCTTCGCCCGCACGCCGCTCTACGTCAACGCCGTCACCGGCGACGGCATGCTCCATCAGATGTATGTCTCCAACGGCGAAGAGCCCAAGGTGCCCGTCCAGTTCCTCCCCGCCGGTGCCCACTCGCTCGGCCTGACGGCCTTCGACGGCCACGCCTACGTCGCCACCATTAACGGCTGCAACGGCGTCGAAAACGGCATCTGGGCCATCAACCTCGAATCGCAGAAGGTCTCCCACTGGAAGGCCACCGGCAAGAACATCGAAGGGACCACCGGTTTCGCCGTCGGCCCCGAAGGCGAGATCTACGCTGCTTCCGGCAACCAGATCGTCGCCCTCGCCGAAGGCACCCTCGCCCAGCGCGCCGCCTACGATGCCGGCGCCGCCAGCTTCGTCTCCTCCCCCGTCGTCTTCGACTACAAGGGCAAGAACTACGTCGCCGCCTCCACTGCCGACGGCCGCATCCATGTCATCGACTCTGCCAACATGACCTCGGTCGCCAAGTCGAACCCGGTCGCCAAGCCCGGCTTCAAGGTCGGCGCGCTCGCCAGCTGGGAAGACGAGAACAAGGTGCGCTGGATCCTGGTCCCCACCGGCTCGGCCATCGCCGCGCTCAAGCTCACCGACTCTGGCTTTGAGAACGGCTGGACCTCCGGCCCCATCGCCAATCCCATTACGCCGACCATCGTGAACGGCGTCGTCTTCGCGGCCGCCGCGGGCAGCCCCGCCGGCGCGAAGGCAGCACTTTTCGCCCTCGACGGCATGACCGGTAAGGAGTTCTGGAACAGTGGCGCTTCGATCGCATCTTACATTACGAGCGGCGGCCTCGCCGCCGGCGGCGGTCGCGTCTACATCAGCACGGCTGACAATACCCAGTACGCCTTCGGTTTCTACATGGAGCACTAACATGCGTTTCTACTCGATCTTGTTTCTTTGCGCCGGCGCCGCCATGGCGCAGTTGCCCGAAGGGCAGGGAATGGCCGAAACCATGCGCACCTGTGTCGGCTGTCACGAAGTCGAGCGTTCGGTCTCTCTCCGGCAGGATAAGGAAGGCTGGAACCGGACCCTCACCAAGATGGTCGGCTTCGGCATGAAGGCGGCGGAAAAGGACCTCGCCATCATCTCCGACTACCTGGCCAAGTACTATCCGGCCGACGCCCTCCCGCCCATCAACGTCAACACCTGCACGGCCATCGACCTCGAAAGCCGTTTCTCCATGAAGCGTTCGGAAACGAAGCTCTTCCTCGCCCACCGCGAGAAAATCGGCAAGTTCAAGACCTTCGCCGAACTGATGAAGGCCCCCGGCATCAATCCGGAAAAGGTGGAAGCGAAGAAGACGCAGATCATCTTCGAAACCCCGAAATCGGACGCCAAGTCGCCGTCGCCGCGAGTCCCGCGATACGCTAGTGGCGTGGCTCCCACTCGACGCGCTTTTCTCTACACTCTGAGCGCCG
>CAYMTH010000165.1:2773-4153 GCA_964393235.1 uncultured Solibacteraceae bacterium
CAATGGCGGCGCAGTCCGGCGGCTCGGCCGAAGTCCGCCTCGGCTTTATCGGCTCCGGCATTCGCGGCAAGCAGCTCATTGACGATTTCATGGAGGTGCCGGGCGCGAAAGGCGTCGCCGTCGCCGACGTCTACGACGGCTGCCTGCAGCGCGCCAAAGAGCAGCTCGGCGACAAGATCCAGGCCACCCGCGACTACCGCGCCGTGCTCGACAACAAGGACGTCGACGCCGTCGTCATCGCCACGCCCGATCACTGGCACGAGAAGATCGTCCTCGACGCCCTCTCGGCCGGCAAGCATGTCTACATCGAAAAGCCGATGACGTGGTCGCTCGCCGAAGGCCCCCGCATTGTCGCCGCCGCTAAACGCTCCGGCAAGGTGCTGCAGGTCGGCAGCCAGTCAAAGACCAGTGCCCTCACCGCCAAGGCTCGGGAGATCGTCGCCAGCGGCGCTCTCGGCAAGGTGAACATGATCCGCATGGCCAACCACCGGAACTCGGCCGAAGGCGCCTGGCAGTACCCGGTCCCCCCCGACGCCAGCGAGAAGACGATCGACTGGCCCACCTGGCTCGGCAAAGCCGCCAAGCGCCCCTTCGATCCCAAAGTCGTCTTCCAGTGGCGCCGCTTCTGGGACTTCTCCGGCGGCGTCGCCGCCGACCTCTTCGTGCACCAGTTCACCACCATGCACGAAATCATGAACGTCAAAGCCCCCATCGCGGCGGTCTCCGCGGGAGGGACGTACCGGTGGAAAGACGGCCGCACCGTCCCCGACGTCATGAACTCGCTCGTCGAGTACAAGGAAGGCTTCATCGTCGACGTCTACGTGAATCAGGCCAACTCGGCCCAGCCGCGCGGCGTCTTCATCTACGGCGACGAAGGGACTCTCGTTCTTGAGAACCGCCGCCTGATGGTGATCCCCGAACCCAAGGAAGGCGAGGCGCAGGAGTACGGCAGCCTGAACTTCCCCAAGAAGCTCCGCGACGAATACCTGGCCAAGTACGCGAACGAGAAGCCCCCGGCCAAGGTGGAACCCAAGGAGGTGGTCCTCAGCCGCGGCAACTCCCACAACTGGTTCTTCATCGATTCGATCGTCAACAACAAGCCGTCCCGCGAAAACGCCGAAGAGGGTCACTACGCCGCCGCCGCCGCGCACCTGTGCAACATGGCTTGGCGCAAAGGCGTCCGCGCCTCCTGGGACCCCGCCACCGGCAAGGTGAAGCTCTAGACCGATGACCGGCGGCGAATGTCTGTTGCGGACCCTCGTAGCCTCCGGCATCGAGGTCTGTTTCATGAACCCCGGAACCTCCGAGATGCACTTCGTCTCGGCGCTCGACCGTGTGCCCGAGATGCGCGGCATCCTCTGCCTCTTCGAGGGCGTCGCC
>CAYMTH010000165.1:4163-8986 GCA_964393235.1 uncultured Solibacteraceae bacterium
GGCCGACGGCTACGCCCGCATGGCCCGCCGCCCCGCCTCTACCCTCCTGCACCTGGGTCCCGGCCTCGCCAACGGCCTTTCGAACTTCCATAACGCCCGCAAAGCCCGCTCCCCGATCGTCTCGCTCGTCGGCGAACACTCGACGCAGCACATGCGCTACGACGCTCCGTTAAGCGCCGATATCGATGCATTTGCGCGCACGGTGAGCCCGTTTGTTCGCCGTTTGGAGTCGCCTTTGCACATGGGCGAGACGGCCGCGGAAGTCATCGCCGCTGCCCGCCAGTACCCCGGCATCGTCAGTACCCTGATCATCCCCGCCGACTTCTCGTGGTCCGAATCCGGCCCCGTCGGGCAGGCGCCGGCTGCGCCGGCGCCGCGCGCGCCCCGGTCTCTTCCGGTCCCGATCGCTGCAAGTACTGGTTTCATTCTCGGCGGCAGTGCGTTGATGGGCAAAGGCTTAGAATACGCGGCGGCGCTCGCGGCGGCGGGCTGCCGGGTCTTCGCGGACCGCAACGCGTCGCGCGTCGAGTCCGGGCGCGGGCGCTACCAGCCCGAGCGCATCGCCTATTTCCCGGGCCCGGCGCAGGCGCAACTGGCGGGATTAAAGGACTTAGTGCTCGTCGAGGCGAAAGCGCCGGTTTCCTTCTTCGGCTACCCGAACGAGGCGAGCTACCTGGCGCCCGAGGGCTGCCGGGTGCACCAGTTGGCCGGGATCGACGAAGACGGGATCGCGGCGCTCGGGGCGCTGGGGCTTCCGGCGGTCGGGTTCGTCGATCCCCCGGCGCCCGAGCTGCCGTCCGGAGACGGGCCGTTAACGCTTGATCTGGTTGGACTTATTATGGCGGCGCTGCTGCCGGAAGGGGCGATCGTTTCCGATGAAATGGTCTCGTCGGGGCCGCCCGTGCTGGCGCGGCTGCGCGGGGCGCGCCAGTTCGACTATATGCCGGTCACCGGCGGGTCGATCGGGCAGGGAATGCCGGTCGGGGTGGGCGCGGCGGTTGCTTGTCCGGACCGGAAAGTCGTTGTTTTAGAAGGAGATGGGAGCGGGATGTACACGCCCCAGTCGCTCTGGACGATGGCGCGGGAGGGGCTCGACGTCGTTACGGTGATCTTCGCCAACCGGCGGTACCGGATTCTCGATATCGAGATGAAGCGCACCGGGGCGCCGGGATTTGGCGCTAAGTCGAACGAAATGGTGGACATAACGCGACCGGGGCTCGATTTCGTGCAACTGGCCGGCAGCATGGGCGTCCGGGGCGTCCGGGCGGAGACGGTGGGCCAGTTTGCCCGCGAATTCGCTATCGGAATGCGCGAAAAAGGCCCACTTTTGATCGAGATTTGCGTCGATTAGAGGCCCTTTTTGAGGCGAAAATGAGGGCTGTAGCGGCCCCAACCGAACTGCCGGGCCTCGCCGCCGTCGTTGAACCTATTGTCGATCAGGTAGGTGATGATTCGCGGTCCGTTGTCGATCCGGACCAGAACGTGCTGCCGTTTGCCGGGGATAAAGCTGCCGGGATCGGAGTCCCAGCGGTTGATGGTGCGGCCGTCGTCCATGGTCAGCGAGTAGGTTCCGTTGGCGGTGGCTTGCAGAGAAATGCCGTCTTTTGAATAAAGTACGTCGCCCGGTTGGGCGGCGACGGTCACGTCGATCGTGACGCCGTCGACCGGCGGAACAGGCCGCCGGGCCCATAGGGCTTCGAGCAGGGCGGCGTCGATCTCGTGGACGCGGGCGATCTCCTTCTGCGTCTCGGTGATGTAGTAGCGGCCGCCGTCTTCGACGAGGTCGGGGTAGCTCATGCGCACGACGGGGTCGTGGTCGTAGAGCAGGATCTCGGGCGGGCCCCATTCGATGATTTTGCCGTTGGGCCCGTCGGCCTCGATGCCGCCGGAGAGCCAGACGGGGTTGCGGTCCTCGTAGGATTTGCCGCCGTGGTTGTGGAACCAGTAGAGGAACTTGCCGTTCGACGTTTTCCAGACGAAGTTCGCGGCGCGGGGGTGTTTGAAGGGCATCCAGCGGGTGGGTTCCCAGGTGCGACCGCCGTCGCGGGAGTAGGTGTAGGCCGAGCGGCCGTAGACGGTGCGGAAGACGCAGAAGAGCGAGCCGTCGGAGAGGGTGACGAAGGACTGTTCCTCGGCGATGAGACCGCCGCCGGCGGGGGCGCGGAGGCCGATGTCGCCGTCAGGGAGGGTTGCCCAGGTGATGCGGGTGGGGTCGCGTTCGGTGAGGATGTTGAGGCTGCGGAGCAGGACGCCTTCGCTGCGGGTGAAGAAGCCCTGGCCGAAGCCGCCCACCTTGTGCAGCGGGACGTAGCCGGCGCCTTTGTGGGCGAACGCCTTGCCGACGTTCCAGAAGAATTTCAGTTTGCCCTGGTAGGGATTCTGGCGGTCGATTTCGAAGTCGCGCTGGGGGATGTCGTAGCGTTTGGCGGACCAGGAGCGGCCGTGGTCGTCGGAGTATTTGAAGACGAAGTGGCCGAGGGAGTCGACGCGACGTTCGAAGCCGTTCTTGTTGTCGGCGATGACCTGGCGGACGTTGTCGGTGTTGTGGTTGTAGAAGACGTAGATGCGGCCGGAGGGGACTTTGAGGGGGACGGCGTAGGAGGCTTCGGGGCCGTCGGAGGGTTCGACGTCGACCGCTTTTTCCCACGTTCGGCCGCGATCGGTGGACCGGAGGCTCACGATATGCTGGCCGCCGGCACCTTCCTTGCCGGGGCCGGTGGTCATGACGCAGAGCCAGGCGCCGTCGTCGGTTTTTACGATGTAGGGCTGGTCGGCGTAGTGCTCGTCGGGGATGATGAGGCCGTTGGTGATGAGCCGCGGGTCGAGGGCGGCGGCCAGGAGGAAGAGGGCGGGGATCATGGAAGGGAAAAGGCAAAGATACCAGAACCCGCCGGCATTACCACCATCTGCTTGCCGTTTACCGAATAGGTCATCGGATTCGAGGCCATCGTGCCGCCGAGGTTGATGCGCCAGAGCTCTTTTCCGGTCTCGGCGTCGAGCGAGAAGAAGTAGCTCTCCATCATTGTCCGCTCGCGGCTGAGCCAGCCGCCGGTGCTTCCGAATAACACCCTGCCGGCCGTCGTCAGGACGCCGGACCAGGGCTTGGTGTGCATCTTGTGCTCCCAGATGCGCTCACCGGTTTTCGGGTTCAGGGCCCGGATGGCGCCCCAGCCGGGGTCCTCGGGGAGATCGATCTCCGGGACGCTGCCGATGAACCGGTTGCCCGGAATGTACTCGGCGTCGCCCTTGCGGTAGAGCCCCTTGTTTTCCCAGGCCGTCAGGTAGAAGTAGCCGGTCTGCGGGCTGTAGCTGGGCGAATACCAGTTCGTCGCGCCCTGCACACCAGGCCAGACGATCGTTCCTTCGGGCGAGGGGTCGATGTTTGGTTTCCGAATGGGCCTTCCTTCCTTCGTGAACCCGTTGTTCCATGTCTGGGTGGCGAAGGCCTTGGCGAGCAGAAACTGCCCGTTCGTGCGGTCGAGCACGTAGAAGAACCCATTGCGATGCGCCCAGTAGACGAGCTTGCGGGGCTTGCCTTCCCATTGCGCGTCCACCAGCACCGGGACCTGGACGGCATCCCAATCGTGCGTATCGTGGGGCACGAACTGGTAGTGCCACTTGAGCTTGCCGGTGTCGGCGTCGAGGGCGATGGCGGAGTCCGAGTACAGATTGTCCCCCGGACGGACATCGCCGTTCCAATCCGGCGACGGATTGCCGGTGCCCCAGATGATCAGGTTCTGTTCCGCGTCATAGGCGCCGGTGACCCAGGTGGGTCCGCCGCCGTGCTTCCAGGCGTCGCCGGACCAGGTCTGGGAACCGGGCTGGCCTGGCTCGGGGATGGTCCAGAAACGCCAGCGGCGCTGGCCGGTTTTGAGGTCGTAGGCGTCGAGAAAACCGCGGATTCCGTACTCGCCGCCGGCGACGCCGGTGATCACCATGTCCTTGACGATCAGCGGGGCGCCGGTGAGGCTGTGGCCGGTCTTGGGATCGGCGACGGGCACATCCCAGAGGACGGCGCCGGTTTTGGCGTGCAGGGCGACGAGATGGGCGTCGACGGTGCCGACGAAGACACGGTCGCCCGCGACGGCGACGCCGCGGTTGACGCGGCCGCAGCAGGTGTTGATCTTGTCGGGGAGCGCGCGGCGGTAGCGCCAGTAGGGGCGGCCGGTGGCGGCGTCGAGCGCGACGACGTTCGACGGTGGCTCGGTGAAGTACATGACGCCATCGACGACGAGCGGCGTGGATTCGATGCGCTCGGTGATGGGCATCTGGTAGACCCAGGCGACCTTCAAGTTGGCGACGTTGGCGCGGTTGATCTGGTCGAGGGTCGAGTGGCGCCAGCCGTTGTAGGCGCCCGAGTAGGTGGTCCAGTTGGCCTGGGCGAGCAGGACGGCGGCGGCGAGGGGGAAGATGGCGAGTTTCATTCGGCCCTCCGGGGGCGCTGGAGCGACCAGAGATACGCGACGAGATCGTCGAGCTGGGCGGGTTGGAGTTTGCCCTGGTAGGAGGGCATGGCGGAGGTCTTGTCGATCTGGAAGCGGCGGAAGTCCTTTTTCGGAAGCGTCAGCAGGCCGCGGGAGGGATGGAGCATCTGCACGTAGTAGGTGTCCTCGTTGAGGAGGGTGCCTTTGAATGCCGCGCCGGATTCGAGGGTGACGTCGGAGCGCCAGAAGGCGAGATCGACGTGGGCGTTGGGGGCGAGGATCGACTGGCGGATGTGGGCGGCGGGGCGTTGGGAGCCGATGTAGGAGAGGTCGGGCCCGTCGGTGCCGCCGTCGCCCTTCACGAGATGGCAGTTGGCGCAGCCGATGGCGCGATAGACC
>CAYMTH010000166.1:0-8920 GCA_964393235.1 uncultured Solibacteraceae bacterium
GTAGGGGGCGAGGTAGGCCTCTTCGCCGGTAAGGAGGAATCCGCGGTGGCCGGCCTCGGCTTCGGCGAGGGTGAGTTGGAACTGGCGGATGAGGGAAGCGGCGCGGCGGCTCTGGCGGGCGAGGAGATCGGCCTGGAGCGCCTTCTGGTAGTTGAGATAGACGGCGCCGACGCCAAGGATCAGCGCGAGGGCGCCGATGAGGATGTAGAACATCTCGTCGAGCGGACCGAGCCGGGACGACCACGTGCGCATGGGTTGATTATGGCGCGTCCGCCGCCGACGGTGCAGTCGCGGTACGCTGGGAGTTCGAATGATGCGCGAAGGATCGCCCACCGTCTCCCTGCTGGCCGTTGACGACGACCCGCTGAGTCTCGACCTGGTGCGGGACGCGCTCAGTTCGCTGGGGCTGCGGATTCTGACGGCGACGACCGGGGCGGCGGGGCTGGCGCTAGTGCAGGAGGAGCGGCCGCAGATCGTGCTGCTGGACCTGATGCTGCCCGACATGAACGGGCTGGAGCTGCTCGAGGAGATTACGCAGACGGCGCCGGGGACGGACGTGCTGTTGTTGACGGGGCACTATACGCCGGAGTCGGCGGTGGAGGCGATCCGGAAGGGCGCGTCGGATTATCTGACGAAGCCGGTGAAGATCGCGGCGCTGCGGGCGCGGGTGCGGGAGCTGGTGGAAGACGCGGCGCGGCGGATGGAAGCGGCGCGGCTGGAAACGGAGCTACTGCAGGCGAACCGGTTCCAGGGGATGGTGGGACGGAGTCCGCAGATGCTGGAGCTGTTCGCGCTGATCCGTCGCGTGGCGCCGCATTTCCGGGTGGCGCTGGTGCGGGGGGCGACGGGCACGGGCAAGGAGTTGGCGGCGCACGCGCTGCACGCGTTGAGCCCGGCGGCGGAGGGTCCATTCGTGATCGCGAACTGTTCGGCGATCACGGAGTCGCTGTTTGAAAGCGAGATGTTCGGGCACATCAAGGGCGCGTTCACGGGGGCGAACGCGGACAAGAAAGGGCTGTTTGAGGCGGCGCACGGGGGGACGCTGTTTCTGGACGAACTGGGCGACCTGCCGTTCGCGATGCAAAGCAAGCTGCTGCGGGCGATTCAGCAGCAGGAGATCAAGCCGGTGGGGGCGACGGCGACGCGGAAGATCAGCGTGCGGGTGGTGGCGGCGACGAACCGGCCGCTCGAAGAGATGATGGGGTCGGGCACATTCCGGGAGGACCTTTATTACCGGCTGAGCATGGTGGAGATTCATCTGCCGTCGCTGGCCGAGCGGATGGAGGATTTCCCGTTCCTGGTGCGGCATTTCGTGGCGCAGTTCGCGGGCGAGTACGGAAAGCGGCTGACGGGGGTGACGCCGCGGGCGCAGGCGCTGCTGGCGCGGCACCGTTGGCCAGGCAACGTGCGGGAGTTGGAGAACGTGATCGGATCGGCGTGCATGATGGCGGACGGGGAGATAGTGGACGCGCGGGATCTGCCGCCTTCATTTCACCGCGTGGCGGCGCCGGCGGCGATGGACCTTCCGGCGGAAGAGGCGGGGCCGGGCGCGGAGGCGGGGCCGGAGCTGATCTCGCTCGATGAGCTGAGCCAGCGGCACACGCGGCGGATCGTGGCGCACTTCGGCGGCAACAAAAGCAAGGCGGCCGAGGTGCTGGGAGTGACCCGTTCGACACTGTACCGGCTGCTGGGGGAAGCATAAGTAGTACGTCTTACGGTTGAGGAGCGAAAAGGAGGCGCGGTACACTCCACAAGTAATGCTCCTTCCCACCACGTATGGTTCGATGATGCTGGCGCTCGGGCTGGCCGCCCTGCTTTGGGGACTTTGGGTGAACACGCAACGCGCCGACGCGCGCTGGCGGTTCGAATTGTACGCCTTCGATTTCGCGGCCGGGACGTTGCTGGGAGCGCTGCTGCTGGCGTTTACGGCCGGCAGCGCGGGGAGCGCGGACACCTTCACTTTTCTGGACCTGATGACGGTGGCCGGGAAGCGCAACATGGCTACGGCGGCGGGTGGCGGGGTGCTGTTCGGGATTGGCAATCTGATCGTCCTGGCGGGCGTGACGCTGGGAGGGATGAGCACGGCGTTGCCGGCCGGGGCGGCGATGGCGCTGCTGGTGGGAATCGCCTGGCAGGCGATCGGCGGTAAGACTGGCAATAGCGGACTGGTGTTCGGCGGAGCGGCGGTGGCCATCGCGGCGCTGGTGGCGGGCGCGTTGGCGCAGCGGGCGGTAGCCGCGGCGACGCCGGTGAAGAAGGGGCTGCACCCGGGGTGGAAGGGATTCATTCTGGCGGTGGTGGGCGGATTGATGGCGGGCGCCGGATTACCACTGCTCGAATCGTCGCGGGGAGGAGATCTCGGCGTCGGCGCTTACGGTGCGGTGGTGTTCGGGGCGCTCGGGATCTTTCTGATCACGCCACTGGTGGACCTTTATCTGCTTAACCTGCCGGTGAAGGGCGAGCCGCTTTCCCCACTCGCCTATTTGAAGGGCACGATGAAGCAACACCTGCTGGGCATTGCCGGCGGGGTGCTGTGGTCAACGGGCGCGGTGGCGATGCTGGCGGCGGCGAGCGGAACGTTCGCGGACGCGGCCAAACCGCTGGGCGCGCAGGCCGGGGCGCAGGCGAGCGCGCTGATCGGGGCGGTGTGCGGGGTGTTTATCTGGAAAGAGAAAGCGGAATCGGGCGCGGGCCGCGGACTGTCGCTGGCGGCCGGTGCGCTGGTGGCTGGAGCGGCGGCAATGGTGTACCTGGGAGCTTGACTCTGCCATCGCCGCGCGGGTGATACAATTCTGTTAAGCACCCCTCCGGACAGAGAGGGGAGTTCTATGCCCCGCGGGGCGTGAGGAAGCAAATGGACAAACTGGCGCAAAACATTCAAGAAGCATTTTTAAATAACGCGCGCAAGGATAAGATTTTCCTCACCATCTATCTGATGAGCGGCGTGAAGCTGTCGGGCCGGATTAAGAGCTTCGACAAGTACTCGGTGATCCTGGAGTCGAACAACCAGGAGCAGCTGATTTTCAAACACGCCATCTCGACGGTAGTGGTGTCCAGGCCGGTCCACGGCCATGGCGGTCACTCTTCGGCTTCGCATGGGATGCCCGGGCCGGCGCCGGTTCCCGGTCCCTCGCCGGTGATGACGGGCCACGGCTCCGACAGTAACGAAGGCTAACCTCCGGATTGACGCAAGCGCGGCATACGACCGTCTCCACACAGGCAGGCCCGGAAAGGGCGCTGCTGGTCGGGGTGGACTGGCGGCGGCGGGAGGTGTCTGCCTTTTCCGCCGCGGAGTCGCTCGAAGAACTCGAGACGCTCGCGCGGAGCGCGGGCGCCGAAGTCGTCGACCGGCAGATGCAGATCCGCGAGAAAGCGGACTCGGCGTTTTTGATCGGCCCGGGCAAGGTGGATGAGATTGCCGCGCTCGTGAAGGGTTACGAGTGCGACGTGGTCATTTTCGATCACGAACTGACGCCGACGCAGTTGCGGAACCTCGAAAAGAAGTTCGAGGTGCGGGTGCTCGACCGAACGCAGTTGATTCTTGATATTTTCGCCAGCCGGGCGCGGACGCGCGAAGGGCAACTGCAGGTGGAACTGGCGCAGTTGCAGTATCTACTGCCGCGGCTGTCCGGGCACGGAGCTTCGATGACGCGGCAGGGCGGCGGCATCGGCACCCGCGGCCCCGGGGAAACGAAACTGGAAACCGACCGGCGGCGGATCCGTACGCGCCTGGCGCATCTGGAACGGTCGATCGAAAGCGTCCGCGGCACGCGCGGGACGCAGCGGCGGCAGAGGCAGTCGGTGCCGCTGCAGACGGTGGCGCTGGTGGGATATACGAACGCCGGGAAATCGACGCTGTTCAACCGGTTGACCGGGGCGGGCGTGGTGGCCGACGCGCGGATGTTCGCGACGCTGGACCCGACCGTGCGCACACTGACGCTGCCGTCACGGAAGAAGATTCTGCTGTCGGACACGGTGGGCTTCATCCGCAACTTGCCGACGACGCTGGTGAAGGCATTCCGGGCGACGCTCGAGGAGGTCACCGAGGCGGCACTGCTGCTGCACGTCGTCGACGGCTCGAGCGAGGCGGCCGAGGCGGCGATGGCGCACGTGCAGACGGTGCTCGAGGAGATCGGCGCGCAGGGTACACGGCAGGTGATCGTATGGAACAAGGCCGATAACCCGGGCTACGCGGCGGCGCCGGCGGGGGCGGTGTGCGTGAGTGCGGCCAGGGGGAAGGGACTGGACGAGTTGCTCGAGCGGATCGAAGCCGATCTGCCCGGAGAGTCGCTGGTGACCATGCGGCTGCGGATTCCCGCCTCCGACGGCGCGGCGTTGAACCACGTACATGAGCACACGCGCGTGGTGTCGCGCGAGTGGAAGGAAGACATTTGCGAGATCGTCGCCGAAATGACCGAGACCATGGCGAAAACTCTGACGCGATACGGGGTTGCGTTGTGATACGGTCTAGGGGACTCTAAAGAGGTGGTAGCGGGATGAACTTCCCAAACTTACTAACCATCCTGCGCATCTTCTTCGTCCCGCTCCTGGTGGTCGCCTTGGTGCAGGACGATTTCGGCCTGCGGTTCATGGACTGGCCGATCGCCAATGAGTATCTGGCGCTGGGCATTTTCCTGGCGGCCGCGTTTACCGACCTGCTCGACGGCTACCTGGCCCGCCGGTGGAAGCAGGTGACGACCGTCGGCACGCTACTCGATCCGATCGCCGACAAGATGCTGATCTCAGCCGCGCTGATCTCGCTCGTGCAGGTGCGCGCCGTTCCGGGCTGGATCGCGATTCTCATCGTCGGGCGGGAGTTCGCCGTCACCGGACTGCGTGGGATCGCGGCCGCCGAAGGGTATACGATCAAGGCCTCCGACCTCGGCAAGACGAAGATGGTGTGCCAGGTGATCGCCATCTCGCTGACGCTGGTTTCGATCCGGCACCGCGAGTGGGCCCCGTGGGCGGTGTGGTGGATGTACGGCGTCGTGCTGTTCGGCGTGGCGTCGGCCATTCAGTACTTCTTCAAGTTCTGGAGCGGCGTCGACGAACGGACCAAACTCCGGCGCAGGCGGGAACTGCTGGCGCTCGAAAAGCGGGAACAGCGCCGCCGGCGAGCCGAACTGCGGATGAGCGCGTCGGCTAGTGCGAAAGGAAATCCGTCCGGCCGCCATCAACCGTCAGAATCTGCCCGGTGATGAAGCGCGCCTGATCGGAGACGAGGAAGGCCACCGCGTCGGCGATGTCCTCCGGCGTCCCGACTCGGCCGAGTACGGCTTTGGACGCCATGGCGGCGATGACGGCCTCGCGATTGGCCGGGTCCACCATATCGGTGAGAATGAACCCGGGCGCGACGGCGTTGACGCGGATGCCGTCGGCGCCGAGTTCGAGCGCGAACCGGCGGGTCAGCGTCTCGACGGCGGACTTGGTTGCGGCGTACCAGGTTGTGCCCGCCGCCGACGTGCCATGCGCGGCGATCGAGGAGAGATTGACGATCCGCCCGTCGCGCGCCGCCCGCATGGAGGTCAGCGCGGCGCGCGTGCAGTGGATCACGCCGTCGACGTTCGTGCGCACCATCTCCGCCATCGCGCCGGCGTCGTAATTGTCGATGTTGCCCCGGCGGAGAATGCCGGCGTTGTTGACCAGAATCCGCACCGGGCCGAGCCGGTTTTCCACCTCGGCGAACATCCGCGCCACGGCGTCCGCGTCGCCCGCGTCGGCCGCGATCGCGCAGGCGCGTCCGCCGGCGTTCAGAATCGTCTCGACCACTTCGACGGCCGCCTCACGCTGCTCCCGGTAATTCACCGCCACCGCGATGCCGTCGAGCGCCAATCGCAGCGCCACGGCCCGCCCGATGCCCCGGGACGCCCCGGTCACCAGCGCCGTCACCGCTTTTCTCCGGCCGGCTCCACGACCGCGGACATCGAACCCTGGCAAAACTTCAATCGCGGGTCGGGGCCGTAGGCGTGAATCTGGTCCCGCGCGAACTCGGCCTGCGGGCGCTCACAGGTGAGCACGATCGTCCGCCCCGTCGTATCGACCTCCACCGCATGCCGGAACGCCCGCGCCGGAGGAATGCAAAACAGCCGCCCGAGCATTTCCACCACATAGGCATCCGTATGGTAGTCATCGTTGAGCAAAACCACGTGATAATCGGGCTCCAGCGACGAATCCAGGTCGTTGCCCGTCTCGACTTCCTCGATCGTCTCCATCAGTGAGGCCATGGACTTCATATGGTACCGAAGCTGCCCGCAACCCGTCGAGCCGTTTCCGCATCTATAATGGTGTTGGACCTCAGTGGGGGCGAAACGGCTTCGACGGGTTCGATTCATCGTATGGAGGCGTGCCGGGTTCCGAGCTCCCGTAAAACGATCGGAAAACCATAACTGCCAACAACACGCAGTTTGCTTACGCTGCCTAATTAACTAGGTGGCCGCCCCGGTTCTGAGGCTCGCATCGGGATCGGAAGGCGTCATATGGCGGGATTGGCCCTGGCTTCTGTCCGGAGCGAAAGGCTGAAAACAATCGGGCTGGGTCGTGAGCGTCTTGCTGGTTCTCCAGTTCACGGCTGAGATCTACGAATCAGATACGCACGTAGGCTCTATATGGTGGGCGTCCTCGGACGCGGGTTCAACTCCCGCCGCCTCCACCAAAAACACTCCAGCTCCAGGAAACGTCTGATGGCCTTGCGGGTTTGAATCCGCGTAGGATATGGGATGACGACAATGGAGCCTTATGCCGCCGATGAGACCGATCTGACCGAGCTGTACGCCGAACTTCGGCGTATCGCCGGCTATCAACTCCGCCGGGCCGCGCACCACCCGACCCGCCACCCAACCATGGTCGTCCACGAAGCGTGGGTGCGCATGAACGGGGCGAAGTTCCGCTCCCGGACGCACTATCTCTCCCTTGCCAGCCGCGTGATGCGCAACGTGGTCGTCGACTACATCCGCCGCAAGACCGCCGAACGCCGCGGCGGGGCCTGGCAGAAGATCACCTACGAAACGCAGTCCGGCGAGGCCGCCGCCAATGAACCGCTCCAGGTGCGGCTCGACCAAATTCTCGATGTCGACCGGGCCCTCGAACTGCTCGCGCAAAAGGACGAACGCAAGGCCAGGGTCGTCGAAATGCGGTTCTTCGGCGGCATGGAGTTCGAAGAGATCGCCGAAATTCTCGGCATTTCGGTCATCACCGTCAAACGCGACTGGGCCTTCGCCCGCGCCTGGCTCGGCCGCAATCTTTCCGGCGAAACCGTTGATACGAATTCCGCCGCGCCCGCGAGTTAACCGGTAATGCACGACGCCGGTTTCGAGAGGCTCGAAGAACTCTTCCACTCCGCGCTCGCCCTTCCGCCGGAAGAGCGCCCGGCATTCCTGCGCGACCACTGCGGCGGCGACGAGGCGCTGCGGGCCGAACTCGAGGATATGCTGCGTTGGAGCGCGGAGTCCGACGCGCTGCTCGACATACCGGTCATCGAACGGCTCAGCCAGGACGACCTCGAAGGCAAGCAGGCCGGCGGCTGGCGGATCGGCCCCAAGCTCGGCGAAGGGGGCCTCGGCATCGTCTATCAAGCCGAAGAGGTCGCCACCGGCCGCAAGGCCGCCATCAAGTTCCTCCGCCCGGGCCTCGACGCCGGCGCCTTCCGCCGCCGCTTCCTCAAGGAGCGCCGCATCCTCTCGGCCCTCGAACATCCGCATATCGCCCGCGTCTATGACGGCGGCGTCGACGCGGCCGGCCGCCCCTACCTGGCCATGGAATTCGTCGACGGCCAGCCGCTCGACCACTATCTTTCGGAAACCCGCCCCGGCTCCACCGCCCGCCTCGACCTCTTCGTCCAGGTCTGCCAGGCGGTGCAGTACCTCCACTCCGCACTCGTCGCCCACGGCGACCTGAAACCGTCGAACATCCTCGTGGACGCCGGCGGAAACGTAAAGCTCCTTGATTTCGGCGCCGCCCGCCTCTTGCAACCCGCAAACTCGACCGCGAACCCGGAGACCACCATGACCCGGGCGTTCCTGACGCCCCACTACGCCAGCCCCGAGCAAAAGCAGGGCGACGGTCCCTCGGTTCGTTCCGATATCTATTCCCTGGGCGTCATCCTCGGCGACGCCTTCCCCGGCGCCAACCGCGACCTGGCCGCCATACGCGACATGTGCTGCCGTCCGGAACCGGTCGAGCGCTACCAGACCGTCCTCGAAATCGAGCAGGACCTCACCGCCTGCCTCACCAACAAGCCCGTCCGCGCCCGCCACCAGGACCGGCTCTACCGGGCCTCCAAGTTCCTGCGGCGCAACGCCATCGGCGCCGCCACCGTCGCCGCTATCCTTGCCGCGGCCGGCACCGGCGCGTTCTTCACCTGGCGCGACATGCGCCAGAACCAGCAGCGGCTCGGCCACATGCGCTCAGTAGTCCGCACCGTCCTTGAAAACGGGTCGGCCCCCATCGTCAATGGCGCCGAGGAGCGCCGCGCCATGCGCGACTCGCTCGAAACCGCCATCCGCGAACTCGAATCCTCCGGCAGCAAAGACCTCGAACTGGAGCTCTCCGCCGCCTGGCGCCGTCTCGGCGCCGCCCGCCTCGAGGAAGGCAACACACCCGGCGGCGTCGAGGCGCTCGAGCGCAGCTACCGGCTCGCCGACCAGGTCTGGACAAACCGCCGCGATCCGCGCGCCATCGAGTCCAAAGCCATCAGCCTCCCGCTCTGGGCCCTCGCCGCGCACTCCCGCCGCGGCGGCGAGGACGTCTGGCGGCTCGCCAATCAGGCCATCGCCTTCCACCATGAGTATCGCCAGGTGACCGGGCGCATCCTGCCGCCGCAGAATCCCTACTACCGCCTCGCCGTACAGGTCGGCGCCGAATGGGCCCGCCGCGGCGAACCCGAGCGGGACCGCCCCCTCCTCCTGCTCGCTCACGGCGCCGG
>CAYMTH010000167.1:0-3720 GCA_964393235.1 uncultured Solibacteraceae bacterium
TCTTCTCCCTCGGCGTCATTCTCTACGAAATGCTCGCCGGCAGGCGCCCGTTCTCCGGCCGCAACACGCTGGCTCTGGTCCACTCCATCCACTACGACGATCCCCCGCCGATCGAACCCGCCCCGCCAGGGTCCGTCGCCTCGGTGGTCAAACATGCCCTGGAGAAGGATCCGGCCGCCCGGTATCCGACCATGGCCGCCTTTGCCTCCGCCATCCGGCAGGCGCTGGAGGAACTCGACGCCCGTACGCCCGCGTCTCACCCGCCCCTCGCCCGCCCGCCGGAACGCCGGCCGCTGAATCGGGCCGGCATCGCCGCCGCGCTCGCCCTGTTCGGCGCCCTCGCCGCCGCCGTCTGGGTGTACTCCGGCAAACCGCCCGGGAATGCGATCCTGGCAACCGTCAACGGCGATCGTCCCGCCCACCAGCTCGTCCTGGAATCCCGGAAATTGATGAACCGCGCCGATGTTCCGGCCAACGTCGAAAAGGCCGTTTCCATCCTCCGCGCGGCCGTCGAGAGACATAGCGAACATGCCGCTTCCCACGCCAGCCTGGCCCTGGCCCTGCTCCGTTCCAACGATGGCAACCCCGGCGAGGAGGCGCTTCTCGAAGCGCAGGAGCACGCCGGCCGCGCCGTTTCCCTCGCCCCCCAACTGGCCCTCGCCCACGTGGCCCGCGGCGGCTACCTCTACGCGGTCCGCCAGTTGCCCGACGCGGAAAAAGAGCTTGCCGAAGCCGTGAAACTCGACCCCGGCAACGGCCCCGCCCATCTTCTGCTGGGGATCCTCTACTACCGGATGGGAAACTTCGAGCGGTCGCGGCAGGAATACCAGGACGCGGTCCGGCTCCTGCCCGACGACTTCGAGGCCCGTTCCGGTCTCGCCGCCCTCCACTACCACCTGGGCGATTACAAGGATGCGGAGCGCGAGAGCCTTCAGGCGGTGAAACTCGCCCCCGACAGTCCGCGGCCGCATCAGAGGCTGGGCTCCATGTACTATGCCCAGGGAAGGCTCGAGGAAGCGGTCAGGGAGTATCCGGCGGCCCTCGAAATGCAGCCCTCCGCGAGCGCCTACTCGAACCTGGGGACGGTCTATTTCTTCCGGGAAATGTACACGCAGGCGGCCGCGGCGTTCGAGAAGGCGACTACCTTGCAGCCCGACAGATACCTCTACTGGGGCAACCTCGCGGACGCGTATCGCTGGATGCCGGATGGGCGCGAAAAATCCCATGCCGCCTATGACCGCGCCATCGCGCTCGCCCGCGCGGAGTTGAAGGCCAATCCCACCGATCTCGAAAGGCGAAGCCGGCTGGCGGTGCTTCTGGCCAAGCGCGGCGACCGCCCGGCGGCCGCACAGGAGATCCAGCGGGTCGAGCAGCATAGAGGAGAAAAGACCGGGCCCCTCTACTACCGGATCGCCGTCGCCAACGAGCTGATCGGCGACCGGGACAAAGCGCTCGGCTCTCTCGCCCTCGCGATCCAGGCCAACTACGCCATCGACGAGATCCGCCGCGATCCCGAGCTCGCCGCCCTGCGCAACGACGAGCGCTACGCACGCCTTACGGCAAAAGCCGCGGCCAAGTAACTCCCCCTTTCTCCCGGTCGCCAACCTGCGGGCGCGCGCTGAACTCTTGCAGGCGTGGCGAAGCCTTGCCATATGGCCTTCGTCGTGGCGCGCGACGCCACCCATCGTCCCTCTCGGCCGGGAAATAGATCCCCAATGTCCATTCGGTCTTCCCCCCAAATGGCGTCAGCTCATGGAGCGATCCATCTACGCCGCCATACATAGGAACTTGTCGTTTGCCTGCGACTCGACGTCAAGACCTCGCCGATGTGGACACTGTCAGCCGGTAGACGAAGAGGGAAGCTTCAGACGAAACCCGTCGAGACGCTTGTGCATCACTTGAGGATCGTATCCTCACTGTCTTCTCGCCCCCCGGGCAAGAGCGCCACAGCACATGCGCCTGCGAGGGCCAGAATGGAAACGACGGCCAGTCCTGCACCGTAGGAGCCCGAACGGTCCCGAATCATGCCGACCAGGAAGGGGAAACACGTTTGCCCGATAGAGTCGAGTGGCAAGACCACCGCCATCACACGCGCCAGCGACTTCACCCCGAACAGTTGCGCCGCCATTAGCGGAATCAACATATAGTCGGCGCCGAGCCCAAACCCGAAAAGGATCGCAAAGGCCGGGGCGACACCGGCCTGGCCGACCACGTACAGCAGCGGTACTGGTAAGCCCACCATCAGATAGGCCGCGAGCATTACCCACTTCTTGGGATAACGATCCGCAAGCCAACCCATGACGACGCGTCCCGCGAGGCTCGAGACGAGAATGAGAAAGGTGGTGTCGGCCACCTTCGCCGCGCTGAGACCTGCATCCAGGAAGATCAGTTTCATGTGCTGATTGATGGACCCGATCGCGCCGATACTGGCGCAACTGCCGCACGCCAGCAACCAAAACTGCCGGGTGCACGCGATCTTCCCGAACGCCAACGGCGATGTTTCCGGTAGCGCTGCGACCCGCGTATCGCCGTCCGGCAAAAGACCGCGGTCCGATGCCCGGTCCCGCAATATGAAAACGGCGAGCGGTACGACGGCGAGAATCAGCAGTCCTATTCCGGCCAACGCGGACCTCCACCCGTACCTTTCAATTAGCGGCAGTGCGACGTATTTCTGTGAGATGGCCCCGCCGAGTCCAAGTCCCAAGTAGGCGATGCCGATGGCGAGTCCGCGACTGCGCCGGAACCATTGACTGAGAATCACTTGATGTGGCAACGGCCCGGCGCACAAATAGCCCACCATGAATGTGATCCATCCAAGATAGTAGAGCCATAGAGATCCATCGCCGCGCGAGAAGATCACCATCGCCAGGCACAACATGACGGCTCCGAACAGGATCAAGCGGCGCGGACTGAACCGGTGAATCCAGACGGCGCCAAGCGGCTGAATCAGGATTGTGGCCAGCGCGATGCCACTGGTCGTCTCAGCCCGGCTCCAACCGAACTCCTTGGTGAAGTAGTCATAGAAGAACGGCATTCCATAGAACGGGATGCCGACAGTGAGCGTTAGCGTGGCAAATGCCGCCATAACGATGTACCAGCCGTGGAACATGTTAATCCCCCCGCAATCCCACGGCCCGTAGTGCCTTCGACATCGACAGGTAGGAGCGGCGCGAAGCCGCGAGCGGATCATACCCTGGCGCCATCTGCAGTTGGCGGCTCACCTCGGCGAGTACCCACCCGCGATACCCACGCCTCTTGAGATGGCTGAAGTAGACCCCGTAGTCCACCGTCCCGTCGCCCGGCAGCAGAAAGCGCGCCGCTTTGCCGTCGGCGAACTTGCTGTCCTTCACCGTGATGAAGGACGAGCGGGGCAGTAGGGTGTCGAGCGTCGCGAGCAGATCGAGCCCCAGCAACTGGAAATGGCCGTAATCGTAGATAGCGCTCAGCGCCGGGTTCTTCACCTGAGCAAGCAGCCAGAGTAACTTCTCCGGAGTGTCCGAAGCACTGCCATAGTGGGACTTCACCGCAAGCTTAAGTTTCCACGCCGACGCGACCCGCGCCCAATCGGCCAGCCGCTTTGCCATTGGTTGCTTCACTTGCTCCCAGTCACGGCCCGCGCCGCCCAGCACAGTCTGCAACAGCGGCGGATTGTCCGGCGCGAGATCGTGTGCCAACGCGGCGGCTGCGCGGATTCGGTCCAGCGCCCGGACGTGATCGGCC
>CAYMTH010000167.1:3730-5530 GCA_964393235.1 uncultured Solibacteraceae bacterium
TTCTCGAGCAATGTGGGAATCGGCAGTGCCTGCCCGCGAATGCGCCGGCGCGCCGCGGCGTCGAGTTGCGCCGGTTCGCTCGGCCAGCCGGACATCAAGCAGAGTTCGGCGCCGTCATAACCTATCGCGTGGATCTCCGACAGCGCGCGATCCACCTCGAACGACTGCAGCCCATAGGTTCCGATCGAAAGCCGGACCCGCACCCCGCGGGCATCGGCCGCCAGCGCCAGCAGTCCCCGGCGGGTCACGTGGCGCTTTCCGCTTCAGCCAGCATCTTCATGAACTCGCGCATGAAGAGGTGATTGTCGTGCCAGGTGCGGCCGCTTACCAGATTGCCGTCGCGTACACAGCCTTCGTTCACAAAGATGCCGCCCGCGAATGTCACGTCCATGGCGCACTTTGCCACCGTCGCCACGCGCTTGCCGCGAATCACGTCCGCGGCCGCGATGATCTCGACGCCGTGACAGACGCTGGCCACCGGTTTGCCCTCTTCAAAAAAGTGCCGCGTAATGGCCATCAGATTCTGGTCATAACGCAGATACTCCGGTGCCCGGCCACCGGTGACGAAGAGTCCGAGGAACTGCTCGGGCTTCCCGTCGGCAAATGCAATGTCGGCTGCCATGTGATAGCTGGGGCCCTCGCGGGTAATATCCCAGCCGGGCGGAATCTCATGCATGACGAGATGGTAAAGGCGAGCCTCCGGGCCGGCGACGACCACTTCATATCCCGCCTCCTTTACGCGGAAAAACGGATACAGTGTGTCGAGCGCCTCGGCGGCGTCTCCGATGATAATGAGTACTTTGTGTGCCATATTAATTCACTGGTTCTTTCACGTTCCGCCCGTCGCCTTCGTAGCCGGGACGGGGCGGCGCTTGCGGGATAACGATTTCCGTGGTCGGGTCGAACGCAAGCATGCGGCGCTCGCGATAGGAGTCCGCAGCCAGTTTGATCGCGACCATTGTCTGATAGCCGAGGCGCGAGCCAAGCGTCGGCGTCTTGCGCGTCCGCATGCATTCATAGAAGTTGCGCGCATGATTGATGCGAATGGTGTTCAGATCGCTTGGAGTCGCCTCGATCCGGCGCTCCTGATGTTTGTGGCGGAACTGGCGGTCGGGCGTGACGAGGACATAACCTTCGTGGAAGGAGATGGTGCCCTCGTGCCCGTAGATGGCGGGCGCATGGTGCTGCTCAGGTCCATTTGCCGCCGCCGATGATGCGATGGTGATGAAAAAGTTCTCGTACTCAGCGGTCATCGTGAACGTCTCTGGCGTCTCGCGATCCTTGAACTGATAGATGCCGCCGTTCGCGCTGACCAGCGTCGGGAACCGGCCTCCGAGCGCGAGCAGCAGCGGAGCCAGACGGTGATAATGAAAATCTGCCACCACGCCATTCGAGTAGTCCCAATACTTTCGCCAACGGAAGTAGCGTTCGGCGCTGAAAGGCCGCCTCGGCGCTGAGCCCAAAAAACTTGGCCAGTCGATGTTGTGCTCATTGGCCTCGGGCTCGATGTCGTACTCCCACAAGCCGGACACTGAGTTCATCGAGTACGTGGATTGCGCCCACATCACACTGCCTATCGCGCCGCTCGCGACTAGTTCGCGGGCGATCGTATAGCGGGAATCGGAGCACCATTGAGCCCCGATCTGCAGCACGCGCCCTGTCTGCCGCACGATGTCGTCGATCTCTCTCGCCTCGGCCACGGTAAAGGACATGGGCTTTTCCAGATAGACGTCCTTGCCTGCGCGCAACGCGGCGATCGTCATGCGGTGATGCCAGTGCTCCGGCGTCACCACGAAGACA
>CAYMTH010000167.1:5540-6530 GCA_964393235.1 uncultured Solibacteraceae bacterium
AACTCTCGTATTCGTGGTGTACGTCTTTGGCTTCAAGCTTCAGGTAATCCTTCGCCCTTCGCTTGGCGCCCGTATAGATGTCACTGATGGCGGCTACTCGGATGAGTCCTTCGTCGAGCATCGGCTTCTGGTAGATGCGCAGATGTCGCATGCCAAGATTGCCGCATCCGATGAGCCCCACGGAAATGCGGCTGTTGGCGCCTCGCACTTGCGAATAGCCGGCGGCTGTGAGAAAAGCGGTTCTGCGAGTCAACACGGTACCTATCCTAAAAGAGGAGTTTCAAAGCCAGTTGGACGGAGCGAGGTCCCACGCCGGTGTTGCTGATCACACCCAGCGTTGGCGTGCCAACCGTGGAACCAGGACGCCCGAGTTGGGTGGTGTTGAATGCATTCGCCGCCTCCAGGCGGAGTTGTGCGGTCAACCGGTTTTCGGGTAACACGGGGAACGATTTAAATACGGACAAGTCGAAGTTCTGGATGCCAGGGTTGCGAACATCGGGCAGAACCGTCGGAGCATTGCCGAAGGTGAACGGAGCGGCCACGCTGAAAACCGAGCCATCGAACCAGCGGTTGATCTGATTGTCAATGGACCCGCGCCGTCCGGCGAGATTCGCCGACCGTCCGTTGTTGTCAGGGCGCTGGGATACGCTGCCGATGCCGGTTTGGTTGACGGCGCTGAAGAGTACCACCGGCAGACCGGATTGCAGCGTGATAATGCCGTTCCACTGCCATCCGCCCAGGAGCAGGTCGGCGGCCTTTGGCATGCCGCTCAAGAATCTCTTGCCGCGGCCGAACGGAATCTCGGCGTTGAAGCTGGCCACCAGTCGGCGGGAGACGTCGTCGGTTCCCAGCGCCCGGTCTGACTGGCGGTCGTAGACGTTCTGGCGGCCTGTGGCTCCGTTGATTGAGGTCAAGGTGTTCCCCCAACCGGAGTCGGTCAGTTCCTTGCCTGCTGTGTAGGAGACCAGGAACCCGAAGCCGCTGGCAAAG
>CAYMTH010000167.1:6540-8851 GCA_964393235.1 uncultured Solibacteraceae bacterium
TTCTTTTGCGTTTCTGGACACGCAAAAGAAGCGAATGGTAGAGAGAGTTGCCCGTTGGCCGCGCCACGGAGTTTACACCCAAGTACTGGGGATAGGCCGCTAGCAGTTGACGCCGCGCAATCGTCGGGAGCGCTAGTGGTGATGTCGGATCGACAATGATGCCGAAAAACGGATTCGGCAGTGTGTCGTTCAGCGAGTTGCCCAACCGGAAGTATTCTGGCGTCAACTGATTGAACGCCGTCACGCCGCCATCGATGAGATGGTTGCCTTTGTTGCCCGCATAGCCCACTTCCACCACCGTCTGCCCTGGCAACTGGCGTTGCAGGTTCAAGCTCGCCTGCTGCACGGCTGGATTCACCGTATCGGGGAACCAGCTTTCTTGAATCGTCTGCCCCAGCGCCGTCGCGGGGCCGCTGAACGGACCGGGCCGCGGACCATCGTTTCTGCAGTACCCCGCCGGGAACGGGTTGCGGAGATAGTTCACCGGTGTCCGGCTGTCGATGGTCGTGATCATGCTGGTGGTGCAGCGGAAACCCTGAAAACCACCGTTGCCGTATGTGGCTTGCGCGATTGACGGCGCATACATGTAGGCGTAGCCCCCGCGCAGTACGGTGGCGGAGTTGAACTGATAAGCGAAGCCAACGCGCGGGCTCCAGTTGTTCTTGTCGGCGGCGAACTGCTGGCGGTTGTCGGCGGAAACGAAGTTCATCCCACCACGGAGGTTCGGCAGCCCCGGTACACGGCCGGCGATCGGCGAGGTCGCGTCCGCGTCCCAGAACGACATCCGGTTATAGCGCTCGGTTTTGGGAACATCGAGTTCGTAGCGCAGTCCGATGTTGAGGGTGAACTTTCGCGTCACGCGATAGTCATCTTGCAGGAACGTTCCCCAGTAGCTGCTGGCCAGTGCCTGCGAGATGTTGTTCGTCTGCGATCCGGAGCCGAGTCCAAGCAGCAGCGAGGCCACCCCGAATCCCTCCGTGGCGACGTTGCGAATCGGATTCCGCTGCGTCCAGTTCTGGCCAAAGGCGTAAGTGCCGCCAGGGGCGGACTCTTGCCAGAAGTTCAGGAAGAACTTCCGGTACTCCATCCCCGCCTTGAGTGTGTGCTTGCTCGTGGCTTTCGTCACGGAAATGGCCGCATTGTGATTCGTGGGCGTGAAACGCAATCCAGCCCCGTTGATCGTTCCCATCGTGGTGAGGCCGAGAATCGAGACATTCGGAAAGCGCGAGTAGATGTCGCGTACCGCCTGTTCCTGCACATAACCCGGGAATCCAAGCGTGGTCAGATCGAAACCGGCCGAGGGTGGATTCAGATTGTTGCTGAATCGCGAGAGGCCGTAGGTGACATCAATAAACGTGGTGGCATTCAGCGTGTATACGTTGTTCCAGGCCACGTTGTGCCGGGTCACGCGCCGGTAGCCGCGTCCGAGCGGAGTCCCGGCGGTTCCGAAGACATTCGGCGGGTCCTCGATCTGCAGGCCTTTGGTCAACCGCCAGAACGAACGCCATGTGCTCGTGAAGTTGTGATCGACGCGCGTAGTGAAGTTGTCTTCCCGCGCAGGTGCGATCAGGCCCCGGAAGAAGTTGTTCACTTGTGTGTTGGCGTTGATGGGTGTCTGGTTGGGCTCCGGGTAGTAGTTCAATAGATTGCGGCCGACAGGGTCGAATCGGCTGGGGGGGATGCGATTGCTGGCGAAGGGGGATCGTACGTAGTTGCCTTGGGCATCGGGGACATCGGTAACCGTTAGCGGGTCGAATACGGTGATGGCCGCTCCCGCGGCGGTCTTCAAGTCAGCGAAGTCGCCGTTCTTCCAGGCTGCGATTGGAACCGTGCCAGTGAAATCGCTGGGAGACTTCGCTCGCAATCCCTGATAGTCGGAGAAGAAGAATGTGCGGTTGCGGCCATCGAAGATGCCGGGAAGCCGGACTGGTCCGCCGGCGGAGAATCCAAACTGGTTCGAATTGAAGACCCCGATCGGCGCGCGCGCTCTGTTGTTGAAGAAATTGTTGGCGTTCAGCCGGTTGTTGCGGAAGAAGTCGTAGACGGATCCATGCAGCGTATTGGTGCCGGACTTGCTCGCCAGCAGAATCGCTCCACTGCCCGATCGTCCATACTCCGCTGCGAGCGTGTTGACGACAACCGTTACTTCTTCCACCGCATCGATGTTCGGCAGCGAGCCACCCATGATCAGGATGGCGTTGTTTGCGTCGCTCAGCATCATGCTTGCGCCGTCGACACGGATGTCGCCGGAGCCGCTGCGCCCGCCCCCGAACGTCGGTCCGTATTGGCCTGTGCTGCCCGCCGACCCCTG
>CAYMTH010000168.1:0-1004 GCA_964393235.1 uncultured Solibacteraceae bacterium
GATGTGCTCCTGCTGCATCTGCAGTTCGGCGGTGTCCTCGATGGTCACCACGCGCTCCTCTTCGCGGATGAAGCGCGAAAGCGTGTTGAGCATCGTCGTCTTGCCGGAGCCCGACCCGCCGCTCACCACTATGCTGAGTCGCGACTTCACCGCGCCAGCCAGAAAGTCGATGATGCCCGGCGTGAACGTGTCGAGGCGGATCAGGTCGTCGACCGTCAGCAGCTTCTTGCCGAACCGGCGGATCGACATCACCGGTCCGTTCAACGACAGCGGCGGAATCACCGCGCAGACGCGGCTGCCGTCGCCGAGGCGCGCGTCGACGATGGGCGACGAATCGTCGATGCGGCGGCCGATGTTGGAGACGATGCGGTCGATGATCGTCCGCACGTGCGCCGTGTCCTTGAACCGGATCGACGTCTCCACCACCTTGCCGTTCCGCTCCACGTAGACGGCGTCGGGCCCGTTGACCATGATGTCGCTGATCGTCGGATCCTTCATCAGCGCCTCGAGCGGGCCCAGGCCGAAGACCTCGTCGAGCACCTCTTCGATCAGCCGGTCGCGCTCGCCCGCGTTGAGCGGAATGCCCTCGTCGCGCACGATCCGCTCGATGTTCACGCCGAGCTGTTCGCGCACGCCTTCCTTGTTGAGCGAACGCAGCTGTTCCGGCGTCAGCAGCGCCAGCAGCTTGGCGTGGATGCGCGTCTTGATGCCGAACCAGCGGTCGGCCCCGGCGGCGGGTCGTGGAGTTGCGCGGCTTGCCATGGAGGGTTACGCCGTCTTGGCCATCTCCTTCTTCACGCCGGTCGCCTTGTCGACAAAGGAGCGGAAGGTGCGGTCCATGTCCGAGAACGCCTGCCGGTCGGTGACCAGCGGGCGGGCGCGGTTGATGCTCGCCAGCACCGCCGGAGAATCGGGGATGCCGTAGAACACGGGCTGATTGAGCGTCTGCGCCACCTGCTCGAGCGTGGCGACCCACGCCCTGGTGTCGGGTAGACCGCCGGGGA
>CAYMTH010000168.1:1014-8809 GCA_964393235.1 uncultured Solibacteraceae bacterium
CGCGATTGATGCTGGCGAGCATGGCGGCCGAGTCCGGAATGCCGTAGAAGACGGGTTGATTCAGCGTCTGCGTCACCTGTTCGAGAGAGGCGATTTGGGCGCTGGGCTTCTTCTGGTACTTGTTGATGACGATCTTCACCTGGTCCTGCGTGAAGCCCAGCCGCATAAGGTAGCTCAGGTAGCGCTGCGTGTTGCGGATCGCCGGGAACTCCTGCGTGGTCACCAGGAACACCGTCGTCGACACCTGCAGCGCGGCCAGCGTCAGGTCGTTCGAAAGGTCGCTGCCGGCGTCCATCACGATCGCGTCATACTTCTCGACGAGGAACGTCGTGAACTCGCGCAGCATGGAATCGGAGAACATCGTGCGCGGCTGCTCCAGCGAATCCGGCGGCCCGACCAGCAGGAACCCGGACGGATCCCGCGTCACGAAGCCTTCGAACAGCGACTGGTCCATGCGGTCCAGGTTCTCGCCCACCTCGAGCAGCGTGTACTGCGGCGCAGCGCCCACCTGCATCGCCACGTCGTTCGCCGTCCAATCGACGTCGAGCAGCACCGTCTGCTTCTTCCGCTGCGACAGCACAGTGGCGAAGTTCACCGCCAGCGCCGTGGTGCCCACGCCACCCTTGGCGCCGAGGAACGTGTAGATGCGTCCCAACTGGCTCCCGCCCGCGATCGACCGCCGGGGCGTGCGCTCCAGCCGCGTCAGCGCGTCGCGCAGATCGCTCCGCTTCACCGGCATCGTCAGGTAATCGTTGGCGCCGCTGCGGATCGTCAGCAGGATGCTCTCGCCGTCCTCGGAGTAGTCGCAGACGATGACGTAAAGATCCGGCACCGCCTGCTTGAGCTTCTCGAGCGACTTGATGCCGTTCACCGGGTCGGCCGAAATGTCGAGGAACAACGCCGCGTCCGGATGCCGCTCCACGTCCTGCAGCACGCGGATGTAGAGGTTGGGCGACACTTCCGGGTACTCGCCGACCACGCGGGCGTTGGGGACATTGGCCGCGCTGTCGCGCACCAGGTCCCGCACCTGGTCGTCTGAGGAAGCGATTAGTAACGTGAAGGACATGCGTTCTCCTAAGGCTGGCACGTGCCCGTTTCCGGGTCGCATCCGGCGCCTTCTATCGGCATCGAAGTCATGAAGTTTGGCATCTGCACCGGTGGCAGGCCGAGGTAATTCATAAAGGTGCGGAACTCGTAACCGGTCACGCGGATCGTCACCGCGTCCGGCACGCACTCCGTGCTGCAGTCGCCGCCGTCGCAGGCGAACTCCTCCAGCGTGCCGGTCTCCGGGTTGCGGCTGTAGTAGTTGATGAGGATCTCCGCCGTGCCGCTCTGGAACTCCTGCTGATCCATGTGCACCGGCACATGGCTCCGCATCCACGAGCGTACGTTCTCCCCGCCGTTCGAGTAGCAGTGCGTGGCGGCGTACCGCGCACCCTCGCGCGTCCACTCCACCGCCGAGTGCCACGTCCACAACAACTGCGCCGTGAACACGATCATGAACGTCACGGGGATCAACACGGCCGCCGACGCGACGACGTACTCCATCGCCGCCTGCCCGCGCTGCCGCGTCCGCCGCCGCGCGGCGATTTGCCTAGAGAGCGCCATACGGTACCCTCACCACCGGCCGCAGCAAAAACGTCTCCGACGGCACGAACGGAATATTCGTCCGCACCGAGTACCCGTCCTGAACCGTCACCACCACAAAGTCCGGCCCGCGACCGCCCTGCGCGTTGTCGCAGCCCGCCGACGAACACTCGCAATTGCCCAGTGACGCCGTATCGGACGCGATCCGCTCCAGGCGCACCTGAATCAGCTCCGGCGTCAGGCTCGGCAGAATCAGGTCGCCCGCCGCATCGCCCACGCCGCGCGTCGCCAGGTTCTTGGCGTCGGTCAGAATCGGGTCGGCGTCGTCGCAGAAGTTCACCGCCGGCTGCGTGGCCGCGTACCGGCCCACCGCGTACAGCATCTTCTGCAGCGTGAAATAGGTCCACGTGATGCGCGCGAATTCGATCATCCCGAACAGCAGCATGAACAGGATCGGCACGAACAGCACCGCCTCCATCAACGTGTTGCCGCGCTCGGTCCGCCGTCTCATTGATGCAGCACCACCTTGCCCGGCCCCGCCGTCAGCGTACAACCGTCAAAGCGCCCCGCGCGCACCGGCATCACTGTGCCCAGGTACAGCGCCGCGAACCGCCCGTTCTGGTCCGCCGCGTTCAGCGTCACGTCGTTCGCCGCCGGCTCGAGCAGAAACTGCCGGAACCCCAGCACGATCATCGTCGACGTCGACGCCGTATCGACGATCGGAACCGTGATGATGCGCCGCCGGTTGCCCACATAGGCAGTGTAGTCCTCCACGTCGGCCACGTCGCTGTCCACCGTCGCCGCGCCCAGAATCGTGTCGGTCTCGTTCACCGCGTTGCATGCCGCCGGCACCGTCGTATTGTCGAACCGCGCCGCCAGTCCGCACAGGAACGTCGTGATCTGCGTGTTCACGCGGTTCTGGTTGCACCCGAGCGGCGCCGCGTTCACCCAGATCGTCTCCTCGGCGTTGTAGCGGATGCAGGAAAAAGTCGAGTCCGTATTCGCCGGCAGGCCCATCGCGCCGATGCGGTAGAGCTGCGTGTTCTCCTCCGCCAGTGTCTCGGCCGATTCGTTGTAGCGGTTCAGCAGCACGTACGGCACGCGCTGCACGGTGTTCGCCAGCGCGCCCGGCGTCGGCCCGCCGTTACAGACGTAGCCCAGCGTGTAGCGCGTCCCCACCGTAAACCCGAAGTCCACCGTGTCTTCCTGCGAGATCGCCTGCACCGCCACCGGCTCGATGCCGCAGGCCTGGCACACCGGCGCGCTCACGCCCGCCACCGCCTGCGTCACCAGGTTCAATTTGCCTTCCTGGGCCAGCGCCAGAAACCGCCAGAAGATCAGCGGCGCCTCGCCGCGCACGGTCACCTTCACATGCCGCGCCGTCGTCGCGCCGGCCTCGCCGCCGGACGCGCCCTCGGTGCCCAGCGCCGAGGCCAGCGTGTCGAAAAACGTGAACGCCGGCGCCTCGCTGTTCAAATTGCCCGTCGACTCGCCGATCGGCAACCCGCCGAAATCGTAGAGATTTCCGCGCCCGTTGGCGGTGTTGATCGCGGACAGCCCCGCCGTCTGCGCGTTCTCGATCGACGTCGCCGTTCCCGCCAACTGCGCCGCCGCTGCCTCGGCAATCGAGTTCGCCGCGTTCTTCAGATCGTTCCGCGCGCTGTAAAGCCGCCCCAGGTCGACGGCGAAGCCCATCAGCCCGAACAGCACCGGCACCATCAGCACCAGGAGCTGAAAAGACGCGGTCCCGCGCCGGCCGCGCGCGCGCCGGACTGTGCGCCGTTCGCTACTTGGGTTCCTGATGGCCACGCGGTCCAATAAACTCCGGCTTTGCCGCGTCCTTCTTCCGCTTCTTCGTCCCGGCGTCCTTGTCCTCCGGCACCGGCGGCAGGAAGTCCTCCACCCACTCCGGCATCTTCGGCTTCTGGTCCGCGCCCAGCGGCTTCACGAATCGCGGCGTTATCACCACCAGCAGCTCCTCGTTCGTCTTTCGCGTCGAACGGCTCCGGAACAACTGGCCCAGCACCGGCACGTCGCCCAGCCACTTCACGCGGTTCAGCGACTGGATCACCCGGTTGTCGATCAATCCCGCTACGGCGAAACTTTCGCCGTCGTTCAATATCGCTTCCGTCTCGGCATACCGCGTCGCCACCGCCGGAATCAGAAAGCCCTGCAGCGTCACCGCGTTCGCGTAATCGAGCGAGCTCACCTGCGGCCGCAGCTTCAGGTGGATCCGGTTGTCGGTCGTGATCTCCGGCTTGAAATCAAGCTGCACGCCGAATTTCTTGAACTGCACCGTCACCACCGGCGCCGTCGCGCCGCCGGTCGAGGTCGCCGTCAGCGTCGGAAACGGGAACTCGCCGCCCGCCAGAAAACTCGCTTCCCGGCCCTCGAGCGCGATCAGGTTCGGCTCGGCCAGCATCTGCAGCAGGTTCCGCGACTGCAGCGCACGCACCGTGGCGCCGATGTTCAGGTCCGGCCGGAAAACAAACAGGTTCAGCAGGTCGGCGAAGTTGATCGTCGAGTTGGCGAACTCCTGGTTCTGGAACTGCAACTGGCTGAAGCGCGGCGTCGAGTACTGCTGCGTGCTCAGCGCGCCCAGCATCTTCGGGTTGCGGCTCAGGTAGTTGAATCCGATCTCCTGCAGCGCGATCCGGTCGATGGCCGCGAACTTCACTTCCAGCATCACCTGCCGCGGCTCGGCCGGCGGCGGCGTCTGCACCAGGTTCACCACTTTCTTGCCGAACGTCGACGCCAGCGCCTCGGCCTTCTTCGCCGCCTCCACGCTGTCGGCCTTACCGCTCAGCACCACCGTCTCGACGTTGCCCGACACCGCCACGGCGCCGCCCGTCGCCTCCGCGATCGCCTTCTTCACCGTGTCAAATTCGATCGTGTCGGCCTGCACCGTAATGTTGTAGCGCCGCGGCGTCCCGTCGCCTTCCCAGATGATGACAGTCGACTTGCCCAGGCCCTTCGCGTTGATCATCACCTCGCGCGGCGAAACCACCTGCACATCGGCGATCTTCGGCTCCGAGGCCGCCACCGTCTTGATGTCGCTCGCGAACTGCACCAACTCGCCGCGCCCCAGCAGAATCGAGACTTCCCGGGCCGGCATCGTTTGAGCGGGTACCACCACGGCCGCGGCAACGCTCAGCGCCGCCAGCCGGAAAAGAGAACGAAAAGGTGTCATGTGTGGTTCGGAGATGCCTGCTCTTTATTCGTGGAAAGTTTCCTGCACGTGCTTGTCGCCGCGGAAGACGTCGATCACCGCGCGCGGCTTGGGCGGCTCTTTCTTCTCCGCCACCTTCACCGGCGCCGGGCGCCCTTCCAATGGCTCCTCGCCCACCAGCGCCGCCCACGCCTTGTCGTCCTTCAGATTCGGAATGTTCATTAGCGCCCGCGACGGCATCCGTCCCGTCGCCATCGCCCGCGCCTTCGCCGTCCGTAACATCAGCCCCGGATCGATCGTCTCCGACGTCGCCGACAACACCTCTTCCGCCTTCGTCGCATCCTTCGGGTTCCGCAGCGCCAGGCTGATCTTGCCCTGGTTCTTCGCCAGTTCCACGATCCGCGCCTGCTCCGGCGTTACCAGCAAAGTCACGCTCCGGTTGCCCGTCGTCGGCGTCGGCGACGGCGTGCTCGACCCCGTGCCGCCGGGCGTCCCGCTCACCGCCGCGGCTTCCACGTTCCGGCCGATCGACAGCACGATCACGTCCTCGAGCACCGTCGTCGTCACCGCCTCGGCCATCGACCCCGTCTTGGTGAACAGCACGTCCACATGCGACCGCGGCTGGATCAACCCGCCCGCGCTCGCCGAGTCTGCCACCGAAACGCTCACCGCCCGCTTGCCCGGCTCGATCATCGACGCGACGCCGTCGGCGCCCGTCACGCTCGAAAGCCGGTTGGAGAGCAGCGGCTCATTCTGCGCCAACGGAAAGAGTAACGCCCGGTCCAGCGCTAGAGCCTCATCGGCCACCACGGCCCGCGGCGCCGTCGACTGCGGAATCGAAACCTTTTTCAAATGGACCTTCTGCAGCCGCGTGCCCGCCGGCAGATCCGCCGTCGCCGCCAGCACCGTCACCATCTTTTCCTTCTTCGGGGCGACGGTCTGCGAGTAGAGGAACCACGTCAATAACGCGGCCGCCAAGAAGGCGCCCCCAAAGATCAGCAGTAGTTTCTGGCGGTCCATCCACGTTCCTTTGCCAGGAGTTCCCCGCTGCGAACACAGCCCGAAAAGAGACGCAGTTCCGGCAAGAGCTTGGACGCGAGAGAAGTCCTGATATCGTAACAACACAGCATAGCGCTAAAAGTTCCGCTCCAACAACACGGAAGTTTCGTCGGCGTACACCCGTTTCCACCCCTGCTTTTCCAGCGCCCCGACAAGCGAATACCGCGCCGGCAGCAGGGCGAGGGTAAACCCGTAGCGAGCGAAGATCGCCTCCCACCCCGGCCGCACCTCCACCATCTCCACGTAGTCTTTCAAGAACGCCGAGCCGTAGTAATCGCTCCGCCCGTCAAAGAACACCTTTCGCGCGCCGTCGAACCGGTAGATCAGGTAGCCGCCATACTTGTCCGGCGCGAACAGCCGCCCCCCCGCCGGCAGGTGCGCCACAGCCGCCACCGGAAACTCCCTGGCCGGAAATCCGTTCCGGCTCCCCAGTACCGCCAGCGCCAGCAACGCGCCAACGACTGCCGCCGCCAATCCGCCTCGCAACGGCCGCTGCAACTCCCGCAACCGGTCACCGTAGGCGAAGGCCGCCCGCGCCCGCGCCGGCCACAACTTCCATTCGCCCAGCGCCGCCGTGATCGCCCCGCCCGCCAGCGGAAGCCCCGCCAGCGCCAGCACCGGTATCCCCCGCGCGCTCCGCAGCGCCATCGCGTTCAGCAGCAGCAGCACCGCCGCCCGCCGCCACTCCCCCGTCGCCACCGCGCAAACGAAGCCCGCCATCCCCACCAGCACCAGCGCCCCGATCTGCCACGCGCCTTCGGCGTGAAAGTTGAAGCTCTGAAACTCGGCAATCCGGCTCAGCAACTCCGTATCGGAAAGGTACCGCGCCAGATGCGTGTGCAGCGCCCAGCCGTAGGGATTCACGAAGGTGCCGGCCACCGCCGCCGCCACCGCGCCCCACCCCGGCCGGTAAATCAAGCACAGCACCGGCAGCAGAAAGAAGGAGCCGTGCGTGTTCGCCCACACCGCCGCCAGCGCCGCCGCCGCCCACCACGTCATCCGGCCCCGCTCCAGCAACAGCAGCGCCCCCAACAACCACACCCATCCCAGTACGTGCGGCCGCGCCAGCCAGTGCAACTGCGCCGCCGTCAGCATCGGTGACGCCAGCAGACAGACGACGAAAAAGTTCGCCCCGCACACAAACCCCAACCGCACCCACAGCCATGTGCAAACGCCCGCCGCCGCCAGGTACAGCAGCGTCACCCCTGCCAAGCCCGCCGAACCGTGCGCCCAGCCCATCGCCGCGTCGGCCGCCCACTCCCACGCGTACCACTCTCCGCCCGGCTTCGAAAACGAATACGGGTCCAGGCGCGGCACAACGCCCTCGCGCAGAATCCGCTCCCCCGTGCGGATGTGCCACCCGCTATCGGAGTCCCGGTAGAACTGCTCCGGCGCCCGGTAAAAGACGAGCGCGTAGAACGCCGTGAAGAGCGCCAGCGCCGTCGCCAGGTCCGGCAGGAGCCACGCGGTCAACCGCTTCGGCGTGCGCGGCTCCATCCCGTTGTCCGTCGACTACTGACCGGTCGCGCCGATGCTCGTCAGGCCCTGCGTGATGCTCGAATACAGCGACACCACCGCCGTCGACAGCTGGTTCACCGTCGTGATCAGCGCCAGGCCGACCGCGGCCACGATGAGAGCGTACTCCACCAGGTCCTGTCCCTGTTCTTCGTTCCAAACGCGCAAAATCATGTTCTTGATCATGGGATTTCCCTCTTTGTATCTTACCGGGCCGCTTCCACGGTCCCGGCTGAACGCCTTTCCTCGCCCGAAATGAAGGTGCTCTTCAATCCCCGGGCAAAACTCTTCCAAAAGGAGCGACGCTCCTCCGCCGGCATCCGGATCGGTTTCCCGTCCATCGCCGCGATCTTTCGCAAATTCTCAAAAATCTCCGGGTTGTCCCGCCGCTACTCGAGCGCCAGTTCCAACTCCCGCCGCGCCCCGGCTAGGTCCCCCTTCTCATACAAATACGCCGCCAGATTG
>CAYMTH010000169.1:0-4840 GCA_964393235.1 uncultured Solibacteraceae bacterium
GGGGGGGGGGGGGGGGGGGGGGGGGGGGGGGGGGGGGGGGGGGGGGGGGGGGAATGGAGGGGGAGGGCGGCGAGGCGCTCGTTTTCGAGGTCCTGGGCTTCGAACTCGGCGATGGCGGGCTGCAGTTTTTCCTCGATGGCGGCGGGGGGGAGGCCTTCGGCGACGAGTTGGCGGCGCCAGGCTTCGATGGACGTCGCCCAGGCGCCTTTGGGCGGGAAGAAGGGCGGGGGCGGGGTATAGAGGGCCGGCAGGTCGAGGGGGAAGACGGTCAATTCGGGGTGGGTGGCGGCGCCGATGTGGGTGAACCAGGCGACGAGGGAGAGGGGGAGCTTGCCGCCGGCGCGTTTTTCGAGCTGCTTGAGGAGATCGGGGGTGCGTTTGGGGGGCGGCTGGAAGGCGTTGAGGGTCTTCAAATTCGCGCGGGCGCGGCGCATGGTTTCGGCGGCGACGGCTTCGGCGTCGGCGCGGAGTTTGCGGGCGCGGACCTCTTCGCCGAGGGCGTCGAGTTCGGCCCAGACTGCGGCACGGTCGCCTTGCTGGTAGCGTTCGAGGAAAGTCATGTTTTAGTGGGCCTGGCTGAGGGCGTAGACGGCGAAGGAGGCGAGCCAGTGTTCGCCGCCGTAGTTGCCGCCGGTGACGTGGGGGAGGGCGGCGTTGAGCAGGGTTTGGGCGGCCTTGCGCATGGACTGGGCGCGGGCGGAGGTTTGGGGGAGCGACTTCGAGATGCCGAAGAGGCACCAGGCGCGGCTCAGGTAGAGACCGTCGAGGTGGACGATCTGGTAGTCGGAGCGGTCGGAGACCTCGGGGGCCTTGGTGAGATTAGCCAGGCCGGGGGCGCTCATGAACCTGTTGAACCAGGGGGCGAATTCGGCGGGCGGGAGGACGCGGCGCATGAGGTCGGCGACTTCGAGGTTGGGAGAGAGGAAGTCAGTGCCGTCGGGTTCCTGGATGGCGGTGATGGCGGTGTTGGCGGCGTAGTAGTCTTTGGCGCGCTGGAGGATGAGGGCTTCGAAGGGGGCGTGTTTGGCGGCGCGGGCCCAGTCGAGGGCGAAGACGAGGCCGAAGGCGGTGTTGGGGTGGACGCCGGTGCGGTTGGGATAGGTCTGCTTGGGGAGGTAGGCGGTCCAGAGGTCGACGATGAGGTTCGTCAGGGGGCGCATGTTGGCGGCCCATTCGCGGGCTTGCGGGTCGTCCCAGGCGCGGAGCTCTTCGTCGACCTTGAGCAGCCAGGCCCAGCCGTAGGTGCGCTCGAAGGTCTTGCTCAGCTTATATTTCTGGAAGTATTCGACTGCGCCGGCGATGGCGGCGGGGGTGAAGCTGGCGGCGAGGATGGCGCGGATCTCCTTATCCTTGGGGAGGTTGGGGACGGTTTTCAGGAGGCGGACGAGCATCCAGTGGCCGTGGACGGAGGAGTGCCAGTCGAAGCAGCCGTAGAAGGCGGGGTGGAGCTGGCGAGGGGTGAGGCGGGCGTCGGTTTCGGCCTCGATGGTGTGGGCGGTTTTGTTGGGGTACTCCTGGCGGATGCAGTGCAGGGGCAGTTCCGCGAGGCGGGAGGCGATATCGGGGGTGAGCATTTGGGCGAGCAGGAGGATGGAAAGCATGTTGGTTTAGAGGGCTGGGGGGCGGTTCAGGTGGCGGGCCTGTTCGAAAACGTGGGCGAGGCGGAGGACGCCGAGGTCATCCTGCGGGCGGCCGACGATCTGGAGGCCGACGGGGAGACCGTCGGGGGTGAAGCCGCAGGGCACGGAGATGGCCGGGCAGGCGGTGACGGTGATGTAGTAGCAGGACCGCATCCAGTCGATGTAACTTCCCATTTTGACGCCTTCGATTTCGGTGATGTAGGGCTGGGCGACGTCGAAGGCGGGGACCTGGGTGGTGGGGAGGAGGAAGTAGTCGTACTTCTGGAAGAACTCGCCGACGCGGACGTGAAGGCGGGAGCGGGCGGATTCGGCGCGGGCGAGGTCGGCGGGGGTGAGGCGGGCGCCGCGGTCGATTTCTTCGAGGACGGTGTCTTTGATCTGGTCGCGGTGTTTGGCGGCGAGGTCGGCGCGCTGCTGGTAGAAGCTGAGGGCGCGGAAGACTTTGAAGATATCGTCGGCGCCGGTGAGGTCGGGGTCGGCGTCGGCGACGGGGAAGCCGAGCTGGGTGAAGAGGGCGCGTTGGAGTTGGAATACGCCGGCGATATCGCGGTGGAAGGGGAGGCCGAGGAGGTTGGCGGACCAGGCGATCTTGGTCGATTTCGGGAGGGGGGCGAGGGGGTTGTTGAAGCGGGCGCCGGGGTCGGGGAGGGTGAGGGGGTAGCGGGGGTCGGGGCCGGCGATGGCGGAGAGGAAGAGGGCGACGTCGGCGACGGACCGGGCCATGGGGCCGACGACGGAGAGCGGGCTCCAGGTGGCGCCGGAGGGGACGCGGCCGGGGGAGGGGCGGAAGCCGACGACGCCGCAGAAGGAGGCGGGGTTGCGGAGGGAGCCGCCGGTGTCGGAGCCGTCGGCGATGGGGAGCATGCGGGCGGCGAGGGCGACGGCGGCGCCGCCGGAGGAGCCGCCGCAGGTCTTGGCGAGGTTGTAGGGGTTCTTGGTGGCGCCGAATAGGGGATTGAAGGTTTGGGAGCCGGCGCCGAATTCGGGGACGTTGGTTTTGCCGAGGTTGACGACGCCGGCCTGTTTCATGCGTTCGACGATGGGGTGGTCGAAGGTGGGGATGTTGTCTTTGAAGAGGGGGGAGCCGTAGGTGGTGCGGAGGCCTTTGGTTTCGCGGAGGTCCTTGTGGGCGGTGGGAAGGCCGTGGAGGGGGCCGAGGAAGCGGCCTTTGGCGGCGGCTTCGTCGGCGCGGGCGGCCGCGGCGCGGGCCTGGTCGGGGACGAGGTTGACGATGGCGTTGAGTTTGGGGTTGAGGCGTTCGATCTGGCGGAGGTGGGCGTCGAGGAGTTCGCGGGCGGAGAGTTGTTTGCGGCGGAGGCGGGCCTGGAGCTCGACGGCGGAGAGTTCGCAGAGCTCTTCGCGGCGGGGTTGGGCGGCCGCGGCGCCGGCGGCGGTGGCGAGGAGGGCGGTGCGGCGTGTCATAGGGCAATTTTATCCGTGGCGACGTTGAGGGCGAGGGCGCCGAGGAGGCCGGCGTCGGGGCCGGCGCCGGCGCGGCGGACGGCGACGCCTTCGGCGGGGAACATGCGGACGCGTTCGTTGATGGCGCCGCGGACGGGCATCAGGAGGAGATCGACGAGTTCGGACATGCCGCCGGAGAAGAGGACGGCGTCGGGATGGAGGGCGGTAACGAGGTTGGCGGCGGCGATGCCGAGGAAGAAGGCGGCGTCGCGGAAGGCCTGCTGGGCTTGCGGGTCGCCTTTGCGGGCGGCGATGGCGGCGGCTTCGGCGTCGGGGCAGTTGGCGGCGCGGGCGATGGCGGGGCCGGAGGCGATGGCTTCGAGGCAGCCGGGGTTGCCGCAGCCGCAGACGGGGCCGTTGGGGAGGACGGTCTGGTGGCCGATCTCGCCGGCGGCGCACATGGGGCCGAGGCGGAGGCGGCCGTCGATGACGATTCCGCCGCCGATTCCGGTGCCCAATGTAAAAAGAACGAAGGAAGAATACTCGCGGCCGTGGCCGTAGAGGAGTTCGCCGAAGGTGGCGCAGCGGGCGTCGTTGAGGAGTCGGACGGGCATGCGGAGGTGGTGTTCGAGGTAGGGGCCGGCGGGGACGCCGCGCCACTGGGTGGGGAGGTTGGGGACGAAGTGGACGGTGCCGGTGCGAAGGTCAATTAAACCGGGGATGCCGATGCCCAGGGCTACGGGGCGTTGGCCGGCCCGGACGGCGAGGGATTCGATGAGGGAGACGACGGCGGCGAGGATGAGGTCGGGCGGGGCGCCGGGGGGAGTGGGGATGGTTTCGCGGGTGACGAACGAGCCGGAGGCGGTGGCGAGGGCGGCGGCGATCTTGGTGCCGCCGAGATCGACGGCGGCGTAGAGGGTTTCCATAGGTGCTGTGATATCCTGAGTCTGAACTTTACCGCACGGGAGGTCGTTCCATTACATGGGCACGCTAGGAACACAGGAGATGGTCATCATTTTTCTCCTGGCCTTGCTGATCTTCGGCCCGAAGAAGTTGCCGGAGCTGGGGAAAACTGTGGCCAAAGCGATGGGCGAGTTCCGTCGGGCATCGTCGGAATTGAAGACGACGTGGGATCGGGAGATGCAGCAGATCGAGAAAGAGACCGAACCGATCAAGCAGGCAGCCGACGAGTACCACCGGGAGATTCATAATTACGACGATTCCTCGTATTACGACTACGGAGCTTACGACTCCGGATCGTCAGACATGACGGCAACCCCATCCACAACTGTAGGCGAACCCGCAACTCAGGGCGCCGAACAAACGACTGCGACCGCCAGCACGTCCGAACCGGCGGCAACGCCGGCGGCCGAAGCGGCACCCGTCGTAGCGAAGGCACCGGAGGGTACGGTGGCGCAGGGAGCGATCCCGGCGGACACCGCGAAACCGGCCGCCGGTTGATTGGCCAGGTGTTATGTCCGTCCCGGATGACAAGAGCAGGGAGAACCCTGTAGAAAACACGCATGTCCCGAGCGAGGGGAAGCCCGAGGCTTCCTCCGGGACGGATACTGCTCATACGTCCTATGAGCAGACGACGGATTACGACTACGATTCGCATTATCACAGCGACGCGTATCACGAGGATCCGTACACGCAGCAATCCTACGGCGTGGCGCCGGAGGGCGGGGAGACGACGGCGGTAGCGCCGGTGGAATCGTCGACGTCCTCCGGCGGCGGCTCCACGCCTCCGCCTTCGTCGAGCGAGGACGAAGAGGACGAGGACGACGACGGGATGCTGC
>CAYMTH010000169.1:4850-8788 GCA_964393235.1 uncultured Solibacteraceae bacterium
CGAGCACCTCGAGGAGTTGCGGCGGCGCATTATTTCGGCGCTGATGGGGATCGGCGTGGCGTTTTTGACGACGCTGATTTTCGCGGAGACGATGTGGAAAGCGGTGTCCGAGCCGGCCGCGACTGCGTTGAAAGCGTTGGGCTATTCGCCGACGCTGAAGCAGTTGTCGCCGATGGACGCGTTCCAGATCATTTACATGAAGCTGCCGCTGCTGGCGGCGATCTTTTTGAGTTCGCCGTGGGTGTTGTGGCAGGTCTGGTCGTTCGTGGCGCCGGGTTTGTATAAGAAAGAGCGGCGGTTTGCCGGGCCGGTGATCATCAGCACGGCGGGGCTGTTCGTGGCGGGCGGGCTGTTCGCCTATTTTGTGGCGTTCCGGTTCGGGCTGGAGTTTTTGCTGGGGATCGGGCGGGATATCAACGTCGAGCCGGCGATCAACATGGTCGATTATTTCGACCTGTTTGTGAACGTGACGCTGGGCATCGGCATCGTGTTCGAGCTGCCGATCATCATCTTTTTCCTGGCGCTGTTGCGGATCGTGACGGCGCGGTTCCTGCTGGACAATTCGCGGTACGCGATCCTGATTATCGTCGTGCTGGCGGCGGTGATCACGCCGACGCCGGACGTGTTCAACCTCATGCTGTTCGCGGTGCCGATGGTGCTGCTGTTCTTCGTGGGCGTCTTTGCGGCGTACCTGCTGGAGCTGCGGCGCGACGAGAAGAGCTTCCCGTGGCTGTCGGTGCTGGTGATTCTGCTGGCGGTGGCGGCGGTGGCGGGCGGTATCGTGTGGGCGCTGGTGGCGAAGTACGGATATAAGCTGCTGCCGCACTGGCCGTTCCTGACCCGGTAATTCTCCCGATAAAAACAGTACTTTTGTTCTGTAACAACGGGAATCAAATTCGGTTAGTATGTGGGGAGAAATCCTCACAGAAAACTTATGAACGCCGCAGTGGAATTAGCGGGAGGCGCCGGTTTGTCTACCGGGTCGGCTTCCATGGACCTGCAGAAGGCCATTCGCGAACTTTACGCAGAAAAAGAACGGATTGACAGCGTAATTTCGTCCCTGGAGCAGTATTTGCAGGGGAAAGGGCCGGGACCGGAGAAACGGCGCCGCGGCCGGAAGTCGATGGGTCCGGAAGAGCGGCAGGAAGTTTCGGCTCGGATGCGCAGCTACTGGGCCGCGCAGCGCGAGCGGAAAATGAAATAGCGGGAGCTATTTCTTAAAGAACCAGAGCCAGAAGTATTGTTCGCCGGCGCCGTGGCGGTAGCGGGGTTCGAAGCCGCACCGCTCGGCCATGGCGCAGGCCTGTTCGTCGGAGAAGGGGACGCCGAGCCAGGTATCGTCTTCGGAGGTGCGCAGGGAGGTATCGCCCTGCACCTGGAACTTGAAGAGCGCGCCGGGGCGGAGGAGGCGGGAGACTTCGCGGACGTAGTTCTCGATGACTTCGCGGCTGGGGATGTGCTGGAAGACGATGGTCGAGAAGGCGAAATCGTATTCTCCGCCGGGGATGACGGAGAGGTCCATGCCGTTGTTTTGATAGACATGGGCGCCGGGGAGGTGGGCGACGGCCTGGGTGGCGCGGGCGACCATTTCGCCGGAGACGTCGACGGCGTGGACTTCGCCGAACAGGCCGGCGAGGGCGCGGGTGACGCGGCCGGCGCCGCAGCCGATCTCGAGCACACGCATCTGCTTGGGGTCGCGGCCCTGGCAGATGTTGGTCATGTCGGTGAGGATCTCTTCGGCGACGGTGCGCTCGCCGGAGGCGAAGAACTCTTCGTCGGACCAGTTCTCGCTGGCGGTGGCGACGTAGTAGCGCGCGTTCTCGCGGGCCCGGGCATCCCAGTCGGCGCGCATTTTCTCGAGGGTGTGTTGCAAAGAGTTCTCCGGCATAAGTTCCGTGGCGGACGTCTTTTCATTTTAGCCCCTATCGGTGCTATACTGAAGCTTAGTCAGTGGGCGGCTAGCTCAGCTGGGAGAGCACCACGTTCGCAACGTGGGGGTCGTGGGTTCGAATCCCATGCCGTCCACCAATCCTCCCCTCTTTCACTCATGGAAGGCAAATGGTCCTTTCCGACGTAGACATCCGGCGTTATATCGCCGAGGGGAAAATTCAGATCGATCCACCGCTTCCGGAGGATCATTTCGGCAGTTGTTCGATCGACCTGCGGCTCGGCAACGAGTTCAGTGTTTTCGAACACAGCAAGTTCCCGTTTATCGACCCGCGCGATAAGTTCGCGATTCAGGGGATGATGCGGACGATCGTCGTCGAAGACGGCGAACCGTTCATCCTGCAGCCGCGCGATTTCGTGCTGGCGATCACGATGGAGACCCTCGACCTGGCCGACGACGTGCTGGGACGGCTGGAAGGCCGTTCGAGCCTGGGGCGGATCGGGATCATCGTGCACGGGACGGCGGGGCTGTTCGATCCGGGCTGGACCGGGAAGGCGACGCTGGAGCTCTCGAACCTGGGCCGCGTGCCGGTGGCGCTGTACCCGGGGATGCGGATCTGCTCGTTCACGTTCGAGCCGCTGAGCACGCCTTCGTCGATGCCCTACCGCCGCAAGCCCGGCAACAAGTATGCCGGACAGACGAGCCCGCTCGCCTCGCGACTGTCGGGCGAGGTCAGCGACCTCAAATAGCGGCGGCGCGGTCGAGCGCGTTTTCGAAGTCGGCGAGGATATCGCGCCAGTCTTCGATGCCGACCGAGACGCGGACGAGACCGTCGACGACGCCGGAGAGCTGCAGTTCCTGTTCGCTGACGGCCGAGTGCGTGGTGGACCGCGGGTGGCAGACGAGCGTCTCGACGCCGCCGAGGCTGACGGCGTTGCGGGCGAGCCGGAGGTGGCGCAGGAACTCGAAGGCAGCCGGTTTGCCACCCTTGAGGATGAGCGAGAAGAGGCCGCCGGAGTAGTCGCACTGGGCGTCGCGGATGCGGCACTGCTCGGGGTTGGTGAACAGCGTCGGGTAGAAGATCTTTTCGACGGCCGGGTGGGCGGCGATGCGTTCGGCGATGCGCTGGGCGTTCTTCGACTGCCGGTTCATGCGGAGGTGGACGGTGGGCAGGCGCGAGTCCAGGATCCAGCATTCGTCGGGGGCGAGGATGTTGCCGAACAGGCTGCGGCGGGAGCGGATGGGTTTCATCACTTCGGGGTCGCGAGCCATGGCGACACCGGCGAGGATGTCGGAGAAGCCGCCGAGGTATTTGGTGGCGCTGTAGAGCGTTACGTCGGCGCCGAGTTCGAGCGGGTGCTGGAAGGCGGGGCCGAGGAAGGTGTTGTCGACCATGACGAGCGGGCGGGGTTCGCGGCGGGCGGCGGAGGCGACGGCCTGGGCGATGTCGGTCATGGTGAGGGTGGGGTTGGCGGGGGACTCGATGAGGACGATGCGGCAGTGGGGCGTGTGCTGGATGGCGCGGTCGAGCGCGGCGCCGTCGCCGGCGGGGACGGGCACGCCGAGGATGCCCCAGGGTTCGAGGAAGTTCTGGATGAGAGACTGGGTGCCGCCGTAGATGGGGACGGTATAGACGATGGCGTCGCCGGGGCGGGTGTGGGCCATGAGGGCGGTCATGATGGCGGCCATGCCGGAGTTGAAGACGGCGGCGGCGCGGGCGTGGTGTTCGAGGGGGAGCAGGTGGGCTTCGACGATCTCGGCGTTGGGGTGGGTGAAGCGGGAGTAGACGAGGTCGGCGGTTTCGCCGGGCCGGGGTTGCACGCGGCCGCCGAGGAGGGCGAAGGCGTGCTCGGCGGCTTCCGGTGAGGGGAAGACGTAGGTGCTGGAGCGGAACACCGCGGGGCGGGCGGAGCCGACGGAGAGGGCCGGGTCGAAGCCGGCGGTCAGGACGGCGGTGGAGGGGTGGATCTTTCGATCAGAGTGGCTCACGCCCCGAGTGTAGCGGGGGGTGGCTGGGGAGGGGAGCGGGGGCGGTCGGGGCTGTCAGCGG
>CAYMTH010000170.1:0-3362 GCA_964393235.1 uncultured Solibacteraceae bacterium
ATCAGCGACATCGGGTTGCCCCGGATCAGAAACCGGAACTGCTCGGGAATCTTGTCCTCGGTGATGAAAATCGGCGTCATCCAGAACCAGAACGTCAGCAGCACCAGCACCGCCTGCGCCGTGTCCCGGATGTACACCTGCAGGCTCGCGAACACCCACCCGATCCCCACCCCCAGCATCCCGATGCAGAGCATGTACACCGGCAGCATCCAGGCGAACGGCCCGATGCCGTCTTCGATAATCCCGATCGCCACCAGCGACAGCGCCACCGCCAGCACATGATTGGCCAGCGACGAAAAAAACACGCTGATCGGCAGCATCTCGGACGGAAACAGCGTCTTGGTGATCAGATTCGAGTGCTCCAGCAGCGAATTCGCCGACCGCGTCACCGTCTCCTGAAACAGCATCCACGGCAGGTACCCGGCCAGCAGAAAGATCGTGTAGTTCTGCGTCAGCGACCCGGGCGGCATCTCCGACTTCATGCAGTACTGGAACACGAACGTCCAGCTCGCCAACATCACCAGCGGGTGAACCAACCCCCACAGCCAGCCCGCCGCCGACCCGATGTACCGCTGCCGGAAGTCGCGCTTGGCCAGCTGGAACAACAGGTTCCGCCGCTCCACCAGATTTCGTACGAATTGACCGCCGATCACTTCCCCCAGTGTACCGCCGGAATTCCGTGTTACAGCTAAAGAATGCGCTATCTGGTCATCGTTCTCGCCGCCCTGCTCGCGGGCTGCACCTCGGAAAACCCCACCTCGACGGAAACGAAAAAGGACGACGCGCCCATCCCCGCCCACTACCAGTCCGAGCGCGAAGCCCAGCCGCTGCCGCCCACGCTCCCGGCCAAGATGTTCGCCGACCCGAAACTCGCGCGCATCTACGAAATCGCCGAGCGCATCCCGGCCATCCTCGCCCAGCAGCCCTGCTACTGCTACTGCGACCGCGGCCACGGCCACCGCAGCCTGCTCGACTGCCAGCGCGACAACCATTCGGCCGGCTGCGCCGTCTGCCGCAAAGAAGTCCTGCTCGCCGACCGCATGTCCCGCATGGGCCTGAGCGCCAAGGAGATCCGCGCCGCCATCATCCGCGGCGACTGGAAGCAGGTCGCCGAGTAACAAGTTCAGACTCAGGGGATTTCCCTAGTAGTTGGCGTCTCGATTGCGTGCTTGACTAAGGGCAAGCCGTGAACGGAGGGTGCGGCTCACCTAGAAGGAGCAACTATGCGAGTCAGAGATGTCATGACGACCGATGTTCGTAGCTGCCCTCCGGATACCAATCTTTCCCGGGCGGCCGCAATGATGTGGGAGGGGGACTGCGGCGTACTGCCGGTAGTCGAAGATGGCAAACTGGCCGGTATCATCACCGACCGCGACATCTGTATCGCGCTCGGCACCCAGGACCGGCTGCCCCATACCGTCCCGGTGCGGGACGTCGAGAAGACGGAGTTGGCGACCTGCGAGCCGGAGGACGAGTTGCGGCACGCGCTTGAGCTCATGCGGCGCTACAAGGTCCGCCGCCTTCCGGTTACGGACGCCGAACACCATTTGAAAGGAATCGTCAGCCTCAACGATATCGTGCTGCGCGCCGACCGCATCCATCCCGAGGACCTGACCTACGACGAAGTGGTGAACACGATGAAAGCGGTGTGCGAGCACCGCCCGGAAATCGTCCGGGAAATGAGCATGGCCACGGCCGGCTAAACCCCAGATCAATATCTTAGTGGGCCCAGCGATCGGGAGTGACTGCCTATGCCGATTAAACCCATCGTTCTACTGGTCGGCGATATCGCCGACGAGAGATTGAACATCTCCGATCTTTGCGCCCAATTCGGATGGACCGTGAAACCCGTGAAAGCCCTGGACGAAGTGCACCGGGCCGAACGTCCCTGGGTGATCGCGGGTTTCACGGACGCCTCCTATGACGGCGGACGGGCCGTCGAGGAATGGTGCCGCCGTTTCCCTCGCGCGCTGTGGGTGGCCTGCTGCCGGTTTGGCTCGCCGGGGGAATGGCAGGACATCGACCGCCGGATCGCCTACCACCAGGTCCACCGTCCCTTCCAGCCTGCCGAGATCCGGCAGGGGCTGCACTTTATCGACGGCGCGATCGCCGAACGGTCCTTTGCCGCGGCCGCCGTGGCCTGATGCCCGTCAGGCGATAAGCCCCTGGTCCATCGCCGCCCGGACAATCCCCGCGCTGGAGTGGACACCGAACTTCGCCATAATCCGGGCCCTGTGAAAATCGACCGTCTTGATCGAGATTTTCAGCAGGTGGGCGATCTCCTTGTTCATTCTGCCTTCGGCGAGCAGTTGCACGATCTGGCGCTGCCGTTCGGTGAGTTCGAGCGCCTCGCGCCGGTGCGCGGGCAGGTCGGCGATCGAGATATCCGAGCCAAAACCGGGCGAAATATAGCGTCCCCCGTTCAGCACCACCGCCACCGCGTCGAGCAACTCCTCCGCCAGGCCGGTCTTGAGCACGTAGGCCCGCGCCCCGGCCGCGAACGCCCGCCGCAGGAAAACCAGGTTGCGGTGCATCGAAAGAAACACCAGCTTCACAGCCGGATGGGTAGCCGAAATCCGCGCCGCCGCGTCGATCCCGTTCAGCCCGGAAAGGCCCACCCCGAGCACGACAATGTCCGGCCGAAGCCGGTCAGCGGCCTGAACGAGTTCGAAACCATCACCAGCTGTCCCGGCAATTTCGAACCGCGCGCCAAGAAGCGTACAAACACCGATGCGCATCAGCGCATGATCGTCCGCAACGACAATGCGTGGCTTGGACATCGGCCACCGATACGGAGATAAATGGGGTGCCTAACGGGATTTGAACCCGTGACATCCGGAACCACAATCCGGCGCTCTACCGGCTGAGCTATAGGCACCACAGCGGCGAACAACTTGATTATAACAAAAACCGGCGCACAAAGTCCGCACCCGACAGGATCACAAACGAATTTGTGAAATCGATCAAGAACCCTCCGACCACCGGAATCGCAAGCCGGGCTCGCGGGGCGGCCCCGTGCCGCGATTCCAATGCGTCCATTGCCGCCACGGCGTTCGCCGTCGTCCCCAGCATGAACCCGGTCCACCCGGCCGCCCCCACCGCGCCCTCGTAGTCCCGGCCCAGCCACCGGTAGGCGATAAACGCGGCAAACAGCGTCGTCACCAGCGTCTGCAGCAACAGCAACGCCAGCAGTGGCGCCGCCAGTTGCGCCAGCACCCACAGCTTGAGCGTCAACAGCGCCATGACGATAAACAGCCCGAGACTCAGCCCCCCCGCCCGGTCGAGCACCTCCTCGTCGAGCCGCCGCCGCCCGGCATCGTCCCCCCAACGCACCACCGCCGCCACGATCATCGCCCCGATAT
>CAYMTH010000170.1:3372-4668 GCA_964393235.1 uncultured Solibacteraceae bacterium
GCTCAAAACCGAACCCGCGCCGATCGCCACGGCCACCGCGCCCAGCGTAAACAACCACTCCCCACGCTGCGGCTCCATCCGACCCACGCGTGCTCCCTCCCCGCCCGTCAGCCCATGCCGCCGGATCAGCCAGCCCCCGACCGCCCCGGACAGCAACCCAGCCGCAAGAATCCCGAACACCGCCGCGGCCACCCCGACCGTCTGGGCATCGGCAACACCCATCTCCTCGAACGTCTTTCCAAACGCCAGCGCCGTCGCCGGCCCCCCGGCCAGCGTCGTCGCGCCGGCGACGATCCCGAGCAACGGATTCAACCCGAGCGCCTTCGCCGCCAGCACCCCCACGCCATTCTGCAACTCCGCCCCAGCCACCGCCAGCGCCAGACAGACCAATACCGTGCCGCCGTCCCGCCGCAGCAGCCCTACGCTCGCCCGCAGGCCGATCGTGGTAAAGAAAACCAGCGTCAACAGGTCCCGCAGCAACGTATCGAAGCCCAGTTCGACGCCGCCGCCCCGCAAACCGGCCACCGCGGCGGCCAGCGCCAGCCCGCCCGTCACCGGCCGCGGAATGTTCCATCGATCCAGAACGCCAACGCGGCGGTGCGCCGCCCCGGCCAGCCAGAGTCCTCCGGCGGCCACGGCGAGCGTCTCCGCCGCGTTGGCCTGGATCACGCTACAGCCCCGCCTTTTTCCACAGCTCGTTGACGCGCGCCTTCACGTCGGCCGGCATCGTGATCACATCGGGCCACCGCCGCGTGAAGCCCTCCTCCGGCCACTTCTTCGTCGCGTCGATGCCGAACTTCGAGCCCCAGTTGGCCATCCGGCTGGCGTGGTCGAGCGAGTCGATCGGCCCCATTGCGAACTCGATGTCCCGCTGCGGGTCGATGTTGTTCAGCGCCTTCCAGGCCACCTCGCTGTAGTTCTGCACGTCGACATCTTCGTCCACGACGACAATGCACTTGGTGAACATCGCCTGCCCGAGCCCCCAGACGGCATGCATCACTTTACGCGCCTGCATCGGGTAGCTCTTCCGGATCGAAACCAGCATCAGGTTGTGGAAAATGCCCTCGGCCGGCATGCACATGTCGCGGATTTCCGGGATCTGCATCCGCATCAGCGGCAGGAACATCCGCTCGATCGCCTTACCCATGTAGTAGTCTTCCATCGGCGGCGGCCCGACAATCGTCGTGGCATAGATCGGGTTTTTCCGCCGCGTCACGCAGGTGACGTGGAACACCGGGTACGGCCCGGGCACGGTGCAGTAGCCGCCGTAGAGGATGCCCGCGTACGTGGCGCCCG
>CAYMTH010000170.1:4678-8319 GCA_964393235.1 uncultured Solibacteraceae bacterium
AATGGTCGTCGCGTAGATCGGGTTCTTGCGACGGGTGACGCAGGTCACATGGAACACCGGGTACTCGTCTTCAAGCGAGTAAAAACCGGTATGGTCGCCGAACGGACCCTCGGTCCGCATCTCACCGAGTTCGACGTAGCCCTCGAGCACGATCTCCGCGTTCGCCGGCACGTCGACGTCGACCGTTTCGCACTGCACCATTTCGACCGGCTTCTTGCGCAGAAATCCGGCGATCATCATCTCATCGAGATCCGGCGGCAGCGGCAGGATCGCCGAGTACATCACGGCCGGGTCGGCGCCGATCGCCACGGCGACGTCCATGCGCTTTTCCCCGGCCTTGAACCGGCGGCGGTAGTGGTCGGTGGTGCGCTCGTCGTAGACCTGCATGCGGTACATGCCGCAGTTGCGCTTCCCGGTCTCCGGGTTTTTCGTGAAGACCATCGGCAGCGTGATGTAGGGACCGCCGTCCTGGGGCCAGCAGGTGAGGACCGGAATCTCCTTAAGGTTGAAACCGTCCTTCAAAATGACCTCTTTACAAGGCCCGGAGGACACTTTTTTCGCGAAAAACGACCCCATTTCGGCCAGTTTCGGGAGCATCGAGAGCTTACCCATCAGCCCCTGCGGCATCTGCATCTGCAGATATTCGCTGATCCGGTCGGCGATCTCCTGAAACGCGTCGACCTGCAGGGCGATCTCCATTCGCCGCTGACTGGCGAAGGCGTTGATCAGCACCGGGATGTTGGAGCCTTTCGGCTTCTCGAACAACAGGGCGGGCCCGCCGTCTTTGACGGCCCGGTCGGCGAATTCGGTGATTTCGAGCACCGGGTCGACTTCGAAGGGGATGCGCTTGAGTTCGCCGGCCTTTTCGAGGGCGGAGATGAATTCGCGCAAATCGCTATATGCCATATGATGATTCCATGATAGTTCGTACCGCTTTCGTCACTGGCGCCAGCCGAGGGATCGGGAAGGCCTGCGCGTATGCGCTCGCCGCCGCCGGCCACCGCGTCGTCGTCGCCGCCAGGACTTTGGAACGCTGTGAAGAGGTTGCCGCCGACATCCGCGCGCAGGGCCATCAGGCCATGGCCGTCGCCATTGACATGTCCTCAAAGGAATCGATTGTGCAGGCCCTCGGGCAGGCGGCAAAAGATTTCGGCCCCATCCACATACTGGTCAACAACGCCGGGATCACCAAGGACGGCCTGTCGATGCGGATGAAGGCGGAGGACTGGCAGACGGTGATCGACACCAACCTGTCGGGTTCGTTTTTCGCCGCCCAGGCGGTAATGCAGGGGATGATGAAGGAGCGCTGGGGGCGGATCATCAACATCGTGTCGGTGGTGGGCGAGATGGGCAACGCGGGCCAGGCGAACTACGTGGCCTCCAAGGCAGGGCTGATCGGCCTGACGAAGGCGCTGGCGCGCGAGGTGGCCAGCCGCAGCATCACGGTGAATGCCGTGGCGCCCGGGTTCATTTCGACCGACATGACCGACGTGCTCTCCGACGATCTGAAGCAGAAGATGCTGGTCAACATTCCGCTGGCTCGTTTCGGGGCGCCGGAGGACATCGCCGAAGCGGTGAAGTTCCTGGCCTCTGACGGGGCAGCCTACATCACCGGCCACGTGCTCGACGTCAACGGCGGCATGTACATGTAATCCGGCGCGGGGCGCGCGGGCCTACTGCGCGCCCCGGCCGAGAATGACCGTTTTCAGCGTGTTGAGGATGATGTAGAGATCAAGCGACAGTGAAATGTGCTTGATGTAGTAGAGGTCATACTCGAGCTTGGTGATCGTGTCCTCGATCGTATCGCCGTACTTGTGATTGATCTGCGCCCAGCCGGTGAGCCCGGGCTTAACGCAGTGGCGCTGGCGATAAAAGGGAATCTTTTCCGACAAGGCCTGCACGAACTCGGGCCGCTCCGGACGGGGGCCGACGAAGCTCATGTCGCCGCGCAGCACGTTCCAGAACTGCGGCAGTTCATCGATGCGGAACTTTCGCAGGTAGCGGCCGACGGGGGTGATGCGGGGATCATTCTTCTTCGCCCAGACGGCGCCGGTGCGGACCTCGGCGTCGACGTACATGGAACGGAATTTGAGAACCGAGATGTGCTTGCCGTTGAGGCCGACGCGCGTCTGCCGGTAGAGTACCGGTCCCTTCGAAGTCAACCGGACAAGCAGCGCCGCGGCGAGCATGATCGGCAGCGTCAGAACGCCCCCGAAAAAGGCAACGGCGAAGGAATAGAGCTGCTGGAGGGCAATCGAATTGGCGCTCGGCCCCAGTTCACTCGAAAACACGAGCTGCGATGGCCGCAGGTCGCGCGTCGAAACTCGGCCGAAGCACGTCTCATAGAGCCCGGCCGCCTCCTCGACGTGGATGCCAGCCAGACGCAGATCGAGAAGTTCGTAGATCGGCAGGCGAGCGCGGCGCTCGGCCATGCCGACGACGATCCGCTCCGCCTTGTGCTGGGCCACCACGGCGCGGAGGTCAGAAACCGTACCAAGGCGCGGCAGTCCACCCATGTCCGGGTTCCGCCCCTCGCCGGCGGCGCCATCGTCGAGATAACCGACGACGCGCAACCCAATTTCAATCCGGTCCCGCAACCGGTTGCCGATTTCGCTCAGCACCGGCGACGTCCCGACCAGCAAAACCGACGGCGCATGGAGACTCGTCAGCACCAGTCTGCAAAAGATCACCCGCCACGCCGGAACGATCGTCAGCACCAGCGCCGAGGCGTAGATCATCACCCACCGGGGCAGCGTCCAGGTCGGATCGAGATAGGTTAGCATCGCCTGGGACAGAAACGCGAATCCCACCGCCATGGAAAACTGCTGCCACAGAAATATGCGGCTCCGGATCCGCAATTCCGCGTACAAGTCCTGAAAATACAACGCGATCAGGATACTCAAGACCGCGAAGGCGATGCGCGGCCAGCCCCCGTCATACAATAGAACGAAAACGGGATCCGCTTCCAGCGCCGAACCGAACGCCAGCACGAAAGCGCTTGACAACAAGACGATTTCCGAGATCAAAAGGGCGAGGATGCTGGTCGGCATGAACACCCGGAAAAGACGAATCATAGTCTACCGGCGCTCTCCCCAGGATCGGTCCCTTGCTGATTTCGCGCGTGTCAACCCGTTCTCCCAACCGCTCCGATCCCCTCCTCGAAAAGGGGCGAAGTGAATGAATCCAAAGCCGTTTCGCAAGTATACCAACATGCACGGCCCTACTCCTACATATCGGCACTTTCCTGTACGGCTACACCCCTCCACCCCCGGTTTTATCCCACGTCGCGCCGCGCGAAATCAGGACTGAAACTGTCCAGATTTATCTCGTTCAAGACAAAGGACTCTCGCCACCAGAGAACACTTGCGACCGAAGCGAGGAATGCGGTACCATCCAAGTAGGACCGATTCAGTCTGAATTCGATCTGAATTCTTTGCCGGCTCCACAATGCTAAAACTCACCAAGAAGGCCGATTACGGATTAATCGCTCTCAAGCACCTTACGGTAGTGCGCCCGCACTCCTCCTCGGCAAAGGAGATCGCCGACCGCTACGGCGTGCCTGTGCCCGTCCTCTCGAAAGTCCTCCAGAAGCTGGCCAAGTCCGGGTTCCTGGCCTCCGAGCACGGAACCAACGGCGGCTA
>CAYMTH010000170.1:8329-8786 GCA_964393235.1 uncultured Solibacteraceae bacterium
GCGGCTACCGGCTGGCGCGGGACCCGCGCTCGATCTCCGCCCTCGACGTCGTCCGGGCGATCGACGGTCCGGTGTTCCTGACCGCCTGTTTCACCGAGGACGGCGAGGATTGCGAGCACCAGGACCGCTGCAGCATCCGCGACCCGCTCCGGCGTGTGCATGAGGGCATTTTGAGTCTTCTGGCGAGCATGTCGATGGTGGAACTGGCCTCCGACGCGGAACCGCACGCCAATGGCGCCGCGGCCGCTTCGGGGCATCAAATTCTTTCGAGTCCAAACCTGAACGTTTTGAATCCATAAAGCCTGAACTAACACGATGTCCAAGCCGATTTACTTCGATAATCACGCTACGACTCCGGTCGATCCCCGCGTCCTGGAAGCGATGCTTCCCTACTTCACCGAAAACTTCGGCAACGCCGCCAGCCGCAACCACGCCTATGGCTGGGTGCCCGAAGACG
>CAYMTH010000171.1:0-8777 GCA_964393235.1 uncultured Solibacteraceae bacterium
GACGTTCGAAGGGATGTCGCTCTACCTGTCGAAGTGGTTCGCGCTGCTGGCCTCCGTCGGCGTGCAGTCCGCGCTACTGTTTGTCGCCTGGCTGCTCGGCTTCAGCCGCGCCCGCCGCGGGCAGTTGATCGCCGTCTACGCCATCACGGCGTTCGTCTCGGTCGCCTTCTCCTACGTCAGCCTCTACCGCTGGTTCAGCGAGCGCGAACGCCCCGCGCAGGTCCGCCGCCTGCTCTACGATCGTCTGACCAACGCCGCCGCCCAGGCCGATTCCACCCTCGCCTCGGCCGCCGCCGAGGCCCGCAAGCACACCCTCGCCCTCGAAGAAATGGGCCAGGCCGAAAGGGTCCACGGCCACATCTCCCAGGCCGGCGACGCCGATCCCTACCTGAACAAGGTGCGCGAGGCCGTCGCCCGCGAAGCCCAGGGCGTCAACGGCGCCTACCGCGAAGGCGCCGGCGCCGGCGTCCGCTACACCGCCTTCGAACGCCACGCCCGCCTCGCCCGCGAATCGCAGCAGTCGATCGAAACCTCCCGCGCCGCCCTCGGCTCCTGGCGCGCCGCCAACAAGCCAGACGACCCGGTCGAGAAACAGCTCCGCACCTTCCACGCCGCCTTCGACGCCGTCCCCTGGACCGAGGTCAACGACGCCCTCCACTCCGGCCGTCAGGAAAAACCCGAAGTCCCCGCCCTCGCCGACTTCGTCGATCAGACCTCCGGCGGCCAGGAAGATCTCCTCCTCGCCTTCACCGAACTGATCGCCGCCCCTACCCCGCGCCACGCCTTCAGCTTCCTGCTCGCCGCTTTCATCGACGTGATCATCTTCCTGCTCGCTTACGCCGCCGGCCCCCACCTCTCCGGCAGCTCCGAACACCGCATGTCCGCCGCCGCCGCGTCGCTCGACTCTCTCGACCGTCAGGTCTTTACCCGCGACCTTCTCCGCAAAGTCTCCGCCGCCCCCGGTGCCCTCGCCCGCCTCGACGCCGCCGCCCTATCCTCCGGCGAACAGCAGTTCCTGCTTCTTCTCTCCTCCCGCGGCCAGGCCACGCAAATCGATGCCCCGGCAGGCACTTACTGGCTCCTCGACGCCGAAACCCATGCCGCTTTGCTAGACTCTTTGGCGGATCGCGGCCTGCCGCTCCGGGCTTCCCGTGCGGCGACTGCCTGAAATACGGTAATCTCGATAAGGAACTAGGGATTCCTTTTTCAGAACAGTGACGACCTCGGTCAAAGGTGAATACGCCCTGCACGCCCTCTTCGATCTGGCGACGCAGGACTCCAACGGTCCGGTAAAGATCGCCGACATCGCGCGCCGGCAGAAGATTCCGCAGAAGTTCCTGGAACTCATTCTGTCCGGTTTGAAGCAGGGAGGGTTTGTCGAATCCCGGCGCGGCGCCGATGGCGGCTATCTGCTGGCGCGGCCGGCGGATTCGATCACGGTCGGCGAGGTGCTGCGCCACATCGAGGGCGCCCGCAACTCCGGCGCCCGGTCCCGCAAACGCGTCGAAACGCCCTTCACTGAGATGTGGACCAACGTCGACCGGTCCATTTCCGCCGTCATCGACCACACCACCTTTGCCGATCTCGCCCGCACCTGGAAGGAACGCCAAACCAAGTACGTCCCCAACTGGGAGATCTAATCCCCGCATTAAGGAGAGGCTCATGATTTTTCAAGACAACTCGCTGAGCATCGGCCGCACGCCGCTCGTGAAACTCAACCGCGTCACCGACGGCGCTCCCGCCACCGTGCTCGCCAAAATCGAAGGCCGTAACCCCGCCTATTCGGTGAAGTGCCGCATCGGCGCGGCCATGATCTGGGACGCCGAGCAGAAGGGCACCCTCGTCCCCGGCTCCCGCGACGTCACCATCGTCGAGCCCACCAGCGGCAACACCGGCATCGCCCTCGCCTTCGTCGCCGCCGCCCGCGGCTACCCCATCACCCTCACCATGCCCGAAACGATGTCGCTCGAACGGCGCAAGGTGCTGAAGGCGTTCGGGGCCAACCTCGTCCTCACCGAAGGCTCGCTCGGCATGAAGGGCGCCATCGCCCGCGCCGAACAGATTGCCACCGGAGACCCCGACAAGTACGTCCTCCTCCAGCAGTTTAAGAACCCGGCCAACCCCGCCATCCACGAACAGACCACCGGTCCGGAAACCTGGGAAGACACCGACGGCAAGACCATCACCGGCATCTCCCGGTACATCAAGGGGACCAAGGGCAAGGCCATCACTTCTGTGGCCGTCGAACCCACCGCCAGCCCGGTCATCACCCAGACCCTCGCCGGCGAGGGTCTCAAGCCCGGCCCCCACAAGATCCAGGGCCTCGGCGCCGGCTTCGTCCCCGACACCCTCGATATCAAGGTGGTGGACCAGGTCGAGCAGGTCTCCAACGAAGAAGCCATCGAAACCGCCCGTCGCCTCGCTCGCGAGGAAGGCATCCTCTGCGGCATCTCCTGCGGCGCCGCCGCCGCGGCCGCCCTCCGCATCGCCAAGAACCCGGCGAACGCGGGCAAAACCATCGTCGTCATCCTGCCCGACTCCGGCGAGCGCTACCTTTCGAGTGTGCTCTTCGAAGGCATGTTCAACGAATAATCCGAAACCCGCCAGGACAAACAAAAACGCCGCCCGAGGGCGGCGTATGTTGTAGGCGGACGCAATTGGGTGTAGGGGTGAAGCGTCCGCCTGTCGTAACGGGGATTGAACATATAGCGTTTCCCGCACGGCGGAGGTTACGGGTGATAGAAAGATTTCGTAATAAAAAAATACAGGTCATTCTGTATGCCTTTCTGGGCGTCCTGACCGCCCAGGAACGCCCCGGTCCGGACTGGATCCGCGAGACGCCCGCCGCCCCCTGGCAGGCCCGCGACTCGCAGGGCGAGACCGTCTTCCGCGGCCGTATGTGGATCTTCGGCGGCTGGTTCAACTCCTTCGCCGCGCCCCCGCGCGACGTCTGGTCCTCGCCCGACGGCCGCTCCTGGGACCGCGTCACCGCCGACGCCCCCTGGCCCCATTCCGACCTTCCCATGTCGCTCACCTTCCGCAACCGGATGTGGATGATGGGCGGCTGGTACAACGGCCGTCTCCCGGGCCACTCGGCGTCGAATGCCGTCTGGTCCTCCGCCGACGGGGCGAACTGGAAGCAGGAAACCCCCGCCGCCGCCTGGTCGCCCCGGCTCGCCGCCGCCGTCGTCGAGTTCAAGGGCCGGATTTGGCTCCTTGGAGGCACCGAAAACTACTATTTTGGCGACAAAAACAGCGTAAAAAACGACGTTTGGAGCACGTCTGACGGTCGAAATTGGACCCTCGCGACGGCCCGCGCCCCCTGGGCGCCCCGCGCCTACCACCAGGCCGTCGTGCACGACGGCAAGATCTGGGTCTTCGGCGGCGGCAACTATGTGCCTGAATATCAAGCGTTTAACGACGTCTGGTCGTCGCCTGACGGCGTTCACTGGACGCAGGTCACCGCAAACGCCCCCTGGAACCCCCGGCTCTGGTTCTCGGCGGCGGTCTACCGCGGCCGGATCTGGGTTTTGGGCGGGTGGTCGAAGGTGCCGGAAACCAACTGGGGCGACGTCTGGTACTCGCAAAATGGGCGCGATTGGACGCGTTTAACGGCCAAAAACACGTGGAAAGAGCGTCACGAACACTCGGTTTTCGTGCATCGGGACCGGCTTTTTGTGGCCGGGGGGCACGCCAGGCCGCTGTCGAACGAGGTCTGGTCGCTGTTCCTGCCGCGCGATTTTTTCTTACAAAAGTAATCGAACAAAAAGCGAAGAAAACCCTTGACCCCGTCGTAGAACTGCCGCATACTGAGGGCGAACAAATAGCGAACCTCGAGGCGTCCTATGCACCGGTCTTCTTCAACTCCATTCTCCCTGGCGGTATCCGATGCACCATTGTCCGTAGGACCCTCGGGGTGGCACTATCCGCACTGGGACGGGGTGATCTACCCGCGGCAGCGGCCGCGCGGCTTTCACCCGCTCGACTTTCTGTCGCAGCGCTTCGACGCGGTGGAGATCGCGGCGTCGTTTGAAACTGATATCCGCCCGGAACTCGCGCGGCTCTGGATGGCGAAGGTCCACGCCAACCCGCGCTTCCAGTTCACGGCGCGGCTGCACCGTCGGTTCACGCATGACCGGCTGCTCGATGCCGCCGCCGTCGATTCGTTCTCGGTCGGCCTGCGCGAACTGAAGCGCGGCAAGCGCCTCGGCGCGGTGCTGATGCAGTTCCCGTGGTCGTTCCGCTTCACCAAGGAGAACCGCGACTACTTCATCGAACTCCGCCGGGCGTTCCACGAGTTTCCGCTCGTGGCCGAGATGCGGCACGAGAGCTGGATGTCGTCGGAGGCGGTCGGGACGCTGATCGATTACCGGGTGGGCTTCTGCAATCTCGACCAGCCCGACCACATCCGGGCGATGCCGCCGACGGCGTTCCTCACCTCGCCGGTGGCCTATTTCCGGCTCCACGGCCGGCAGCGGGCCTGGTGGTGGAACGAGTTCCAGCAGTCGACCAAGCCCCAGACGGGCAGCCATCGCGGTTACGCCTACTCGCCGGCCGAACTCGCTGAATGGAAGACCCGTGTGGAGCAGGTCCGGGGCATCGCCGAGCGCACCTTCTGCTTCTTCACGAACGACGGCGGCGGACAGTCCGTGTTGAACGCGATGCAGTTCAACTCGATGTTCGAGCGTCCGGTGAAGAAGACGGCCGCGGCGGAATCTGCGGAGCCTGTGCTCGCCCTCGCGGTGGCCTAGAAAGGTTGGTAGCGCCAAGGGGATTCGAACCCCTATTAGAGCCTTGAGAGGGCTCCGTCCTAACCCTTAGACGATGGCGCCACGAACTCCTTTCAATATATCACGGCCGCCGGATATACAATCAGTTCGATGCGTTTCTCACTCCTGCTCCCGGCGGCGGCCGCGGCAATCGCCGCCTCCCGGCCCGCCGACATTCCTTTTAAGAAGATCCAGCTCGACTACGGCGCCAACGAAACCGCCGCCTTCGCCGACCTGAACGGCGACGGAAAGCTCGACATCGTCAATGGCGAGAACTGGTACGAGCACCCGAAGGTGAAGGGCGGGGAGTGGAAGAAGCACCACTTTCGCGACATGGGCTTCGCGAACAACTACATCGACTCGTTCTCCGATATCCCGCTCGACGTGAACGGCGACGGGAAGATGGACATCGTCAGCTGCACCTGGTTCGCCAAGAAGATCTCCTGGTACGAGAACCCGGGCAAGATCGGCGCGGCGTGGAAGGAGCACATGATCGAGACGCAGTGGAACGTCGAGTTCATGTTCCTGGTGGACGTCAACAACGACGGCAAGGCGCAGGAGCTGCTGCCGCAGTTCGGCGGCCGCGGGCCGACGGCGTGGTACGAGCTCAAGAACGGCGCCTTCGTCCGCCACATCGTCCACCCCGACAACTTCGGCCACGGCATCGGCGCGGGCGACGTGAACAAAGACGGCCGCACCGATATCCTGCACCCGAAGGGCTGGCTGGAAGCCCCGGCCAACCCGAACGACCCGGCGCCCTGGAAGCTGCACTCCGACTGGACCGCCAAGAAGCACACCGGCTTCCTGAACGTCGTCGACATCGACGGTGACGGACGCAACGACGTTTTCTACCCGCACGCGCACGACTACGGCATCTTCTGGCTCCGCCAGGAGGCCGACGGCCGCTTCACCGAGGTCAAGATCGACGACGCCTGGAGCCAGGCCCACGCCACCGCGTTCGTCGACATCAACGGCGACGGGCAGAAGGACTTCATGGCCGGCAAGCGCTTCTGGGCGCACGAACACGAACCCGGCGCCAACGAGCCGCTCGGCATCTACTGGTACGAATACCGGAAGGGCGAGAAGGGCATCGAGTGGATCCGCCACATCATCGACTACTCGTCGGCGGCCGGCGCCGGGATGCAGATCGCGACCGCCGACATCGACGGCGACGGCGACCTCGACTTCGCCGTCGGCGGCAAGTCCGGCGCCTTCCTGTTCGAAAACCTGACGCCCCGCAAGGCCGGGAAATGAAACGGGTCCTGATCCTGACCGGGGACGGGGGCGAGGGCTACGAGGCTTGGTACGCCATCCACCGCCTCCGCGAAGCGGGCCATGAGCCCGTGGTCGCAGCCACCTCCCGCCGCCGCCTCCACATGGTGATGCACGATTTCGAACCCGGCTGGGACACCTACGTCGAGCGGCCCGGCTACGGCGTCAATGCCGACGCCGCTGTCGCCGACCTTTCGGCGGTAGACTTCGATGCCGTGCTGGTACTAGGAGGCCGCGCGCCGGAGTACCTGCGCCATAACACCCACGTCCTGCGCCTCGTGGGCGAGTTTGCCCAGCAGGACAAGTGGCTTTTCGCCATCTGCCACGGCATTCAGGTGTTCAATGCCGCCGGTGTCGTGGCCGGGCGGAAGGTGACCTGCTACGAGCACGTCCGGTCGGAAGTCACGCAGGCCGGCGGCGAGTGGCGCCCTGAGCAGGCGGTGCGCGACGGCCGCATGGTAACCGCCCAGACCTGGGAATCCCACCCTGAGTTCTACCGCGAGGTGATGGCGTGTCTGGCGAGCTAGCCGCGCCGCTTCACCCGGAAGTCCTCGAGATGCTCGACGCCGCCCGGCGGGCCGGGGCGCGTCCGCGGTCGGAATTGACCGTCGAGGAGACGCGCGCCGCCATGCGCGCCGGCCGCGCGTGGCAGCTCGAGCCGCCGGCCGGCCTGCCGGTTCGCGACGCCGAGGCCGACGGCGTCCCGGTCCGCCTCTATGGCGCCGAGTCCGCCCCGCGCGCCCTCCTTTATCTTCATGGGGGGCGGTTCTTCTCCGGCGACCTCGAGTCCCACGACTGGCCTCTGCGTCAACTCGCGCACGACGCCGGCTGCCTCATTTGCGCCGTGGACTACCGTCTCGCTCCCGAATTCCGCCACCCCGCCGCGCTGGAAGACGCGATTTCCGCCGGAAAATGGCTGGCGGCGCGCACGCCCGAACTCTGGGTGGGCGGCGACAGTGCCGGCGGTTATCTGGCCGCGCTGACCTCGCTGGCGCTCCGCCCGCGCCGGCAGATCCTCATCTATCCGATGCTCGACCCGGCGTGCGTCATGCCCTCCTACCGGGAGTTCTGGCAGGGCCCCTGGCCGGCGGGCGAGGACATGCTGCGCGGCTGGGAACTCTACGGCGGACGGGCCGTGACGGCGGCGTCCGGCGAGTTTCCGCCCACGCTGTTGATTACGGCCGGCACCGATCCGCTGCGCGACGAAGCGCTCGATTTCGCCGCCGGGCTGCGCGGGCGGGGCATCGAAGTGTCGGCGAAGCACTATGCCGACATGCACCACGGATTCTTCACGCAGACCCGGCTTACACGTTCCCGGGAATTGATCGCCTTCCTCGCCGCTGAAATTTCGGGCTAGTATTCAGAATTAGGTTGCGTTAATATCGCAACTGTCGCTGCCGAGATTTCGCGCCGCCTGCCGTGACTATATCCTCTAAGCGACCGATGGAATACGGAGCTGAACCGGCGGGCGTAGTTATCTGAAAGCCACTTGGACCGGTTTGGCCGTTCACATGCATGTGATCGAGCGGGAAGGTACGATGAAACTGCAATTCGACGAGATGGTCTGTCGGGATCTCGAGCGGAGCAGCCGCTTGGAATGGCTCGAAACGAACGGTCTGGGCGGATTTGCCAGCGGTACGGTCAGCGGGATCCATACGCGCCGGTACCACGGACTGTTCACGTCGGCGCTCCAGCCGCCGGTGGGCCGGGCCCTGCTGGTGGCGAAGTTTGAAGACACGCTGATCGTGGACGGGTATCCGGTGGACCTGTCGGCGAACCGGTACCGCGGGGCGGTGCACCCGCAGGGCTACGAGTACCTGCGCGAGTTCCGCATCGACCCGTTCCCCACCTGGGTGTACGAGATCGGCGATGTGTTGATCGAGAAACGGGTCTTCATGGTCCATGGCCGGGACGCGACGGCGGTGGAGTACGAAGTGAAGGGACTTTGTAAGAACTGCCACCTCGAGGTGCGGCCGCTGATCGCCTTCCGCGACTACCACGCGACCACGCATGCCAACCCGGCGCTCCACAGCGGCTTCAAGTGGGAGGAAGACGGGCTGGTGAGCGTGCAGCCGTACGAAGGGTTGCCGCGCGTGTTTTTCGGCGCCGATTTCCGGACCTGCGAGCCGACCGGGCACTGGTATCACCAGTTCGAGTACGAGGAGGAACAGGCGCGCGGGCTCGATGCCCACGAAGATCTGTTCCAGCCGTTTGTGCTGCACTTCGACCTTTCCCACTCGCCGAAGGCGGTGGTCATCGTATCGCGGGAATCGATTCCGGCACACGAAGTGACGGCGATGCGGGAGCGGGAGCGGCAGCGGCGCTACGAGCTGCGGAAGCAGGCGCCGGCGGTGGATCCGTTCCTCGAAGACCTGACCGAGGCCGCCGACCAGTTCCTGGTGCGGCGGGGCGACGGCCACACGATCATCGCCGGCTACCCGTGGTTCGGCGACTGGGGGCGGGACACGATGATCTCGCTGCCGGGGTTGACGCTCGTCACGGGGCGGTTCGAGGTGGCGCGGTCGATCCTGTCGGAGTACGCCCGGGCGATGAGCCAGGGCATGCTGCCGAACCGCTTCCCGGACCGCGGGGAGACGCCGGAGTACAACACGGTTGACGCGACGCTGTGGTTCTTCGAGGCGGCGCGGGCGTATCTGCACTACACACATGACGAGGTGTTCGTGCGCGACGTGCTGTACCCGCGGCTGGTGGAGGCGATGGACTGGCACTTGCGGG
>CAYMTH010000172.1:0-3694 GCA_964393235.1 uncultured Solibacteraceae bacterium
GGTGGCGGCGGGGGAGTGGGGACGGATATTGCGGGAGGGGCGGGTGCGGGATGGCGGGGCGAGAACGGTGGAGGCGCTGGCGGGCGAGCCGCGGGTGCTGCTGGTGGAGGATGAGCGGGTGAATCAGCAGGTATCGCGGCGGATGCTGGAGCGACTGGGATGCGTGGTGGCGGTGGCGTCGAGCGGGGCCGAGGCGGTGCGGATGGCGGAGCGGGAGCGGTTCGACGCGATATTGATGGACTGCCAGATGCCGGGGATGGACGGATTGGAGGCGACGGCGGCGATCCGGGAGCGGGAGCGGGCGCGGGGGACGCGGCCGACGCCGGTGATCGCGCAGACGGCGAGCGCGATGGCGCGGGACCGGGAGCGGTGCCTGCGGGAGGGGATGGACGATTTTCTTTCGAAGCCGCTTTCGCTGGAGGCATTGCGGGCGGCGCTGGAGCGGTGGGCGGGAGCCCCCTTGCAACGCAGTAGTTTGGCCACTAACATGCAAGTGGGAATCAAGATGCCCGCCGGCACCGCGTCGCCAGGCGGCAGGAATGAGAGGACTCAGAATGTTTGTTGGCAAATCTGCTCGTTTTTGCCTGATGGCACTTACCTTTTTACTTGGTCCGGCGATGTGGGCCGATGGCCCGTCGGGCGTGCGGTTAACCGGAAAGATCGAGGCGCTACCGGCGACGGGAGTGATCGGGAACTGGACGGTGGGCGGGAGGACGGTGGTTGTGACCGCGCAGACCGACATCGAACGGGACAATGGGCCGACGGTGGTGGGGGCGTGCGTGGACGTGCGGGGCACGGCGGGCACGGGGACGACGATCAACGCGAGCGAGATTGCGACGCGGCCGGCGGCGAAGTGCGGGATGTCGTCGACGGGGCAGGGGGAAGTGGAGATTTACGGGGCGGTGGAGACGCTGCCGGCATCGGGGCTGACGGGCGACTGGAAGGTGGCCGGGACGACGGTACGGGTGACGGCGCAGACGGAGATCGAACAGAAGGGCGGGCCGGTGACGGTGGGGTCGTGCGTGGAGGTGAAGGGGACGCGGAACGCGGACGGGTCGATCGCGGCGAAAGAGATTGAAGTTTCGTCGGGGATGGGGGGATGCCGGGCGTCGATGCCGGGGATGCGGAAGGAGGAGATCGAATTCCGCGGGACGGTGCAGACGGCGGCGGCGGCGGCGAGCCAGGTGTGGACGATCTCGGGGCGGAAGGTGACGGTGAGCGGGACGACGCAGGTGACGCCGAACGGGCGGGCGCTGGCGACGGGGATGTGCGTGGAGGTGAAGGGGCAGCTCGAGACCGACAACACGATCACGGCGTCGCGGGTGCAGATTCTGGGGTCGGGGGTGTGCACGAACGGGCTGGAGCGGCAGGCGGACGTTTCCTACTACGGGACGATCACGGCGTTGCCGTCGGGCGGTTTGACGGGGAACTGGAACGTGAGCGGGCTGATCGTGACGGTGACGGCGGAGACGCGGATCGAGAACGAGAACGCGGCGCCGGCGGTGGGGGTGTGCGTTGAGGTGAAGGGGGAATTTGGCCCGAACAACACGGTGAAGGCGACGAAGATCGAGACCAAGCCGGCCGGGATGTGCCAGGGCGGAACGGGCGGCGGCATGCCGGCGGGCGGGGCCTACCGGTTTGAAGGGACGATCACGGCGATGCCGGTGAGCGGGACGCCGGGGAACTGGCAGATCGGCGGGCGGACGGTGGTGGCGGACGCGCAGACGGCGCTGGACGTGTCGAAGGGCGCGGCGGCGGCCGGGGCGTGCGCGGGGGTGATGGGGACGCTGCAGGCCGACGGATCGGTGCGCGCGACGAAGATCGAGATTCTGTCGACGAGCGGGGCGTGCATCTTCTCGGGCGGCGTGGTGGGGGCCGGGAATCTGACGGGCAGCGGAGTGGCGGCCGGGCAGATCATCTCGATCTTCGGCAGCCAGATCGGGCCGGCGGTGACGATGCCGCTGGAGCTGGTGAACGGGCAGGTGAGCAACCGGCTGGGGAACACGCGGGTGCTGTTTGACGGGACGGCGGCGACGCTGCTGTTTGCGTCGAACGGGCAGATCAACGCGATCGTGCCGTGCAATGTGGCGGGGAAGACGAGCGTGAAGGTGCAGGTGGAATCGAACGGGGCGTGGACGAACGTGGTGACGCTGCCGGTGTTCGCGACGATGCCGTCGGTGTTCACACAGTCGGCGAGCGGGACGGGGCCGGGAGCGATTCTGAACTTCGTGGCGCCGGCGGGGTACACGCTGAACACGGCGGCGAACGGGACGGCGCGGGGGGCGGCGGCGATTCTGTTCGGTACGGGCGAGGGGGCGACGACGCCGGCGTGCACGGACGGCGCGGTGACGTCGCTGGTGCCGCCGTTCCCGGTGCCGGTGGCGCCGGTGACGGTGGAGGTTGGCGGGAAGGCGGCGTCGGTGATTTATGCCGGCGGGGCGCCGGGGCTGGTGCGGGGCCTGTTCCAGGTGAACTTCGTGCTGGCGCCGGACACGCCGGTGGGCCCGAATGTGCCGGTGGTGTTGAAAATCGGCGCGCGGGCGAGCCAGAACGGGGTGACGATGGCGGTGAAGTAGGCCGTCATCGCACAGAGGGAAGGGGGGCCGCGCGGCCCCCCTTTTTTTGCGCGCGGGCGAGCGTAGAATGGAGGTGACGATGGACACGCGACGCAGCGGCGACGGTCCCGAACCCCGGTTGACGGGGACGCACCGGAACTTCGCCGATGCGGTGAACCGGAACTTGGTGCGGTCGGAGGTGGAGGGCGGGGTGAGCCTGCGGGATCTGCGGCCGGGGATGGAGTTGGCGGTGGAGACGCGGAACCGGATCTACCGGATGACGTTTCTGGGAGGGCGGAGCGTGCTGTTGAGCGGGCATCCGGAGTTTTGCGCGGAGCCGACGCGGGTGGAGATCGAGGGGTGTACGTGGGGGGGATCGATGTTGAAGTCGCGGTATATCGGGCGGGGAATGCACCTGGAGTTTCAGCATCCGGAGGCGGGGCGGATTCTGACGTCGCGGATCGTGGACGTGCGGATGGTGGTTTAGGGCAAGAAAGTTTGGGGAATAGTGACCTGAAACAGCGGATCGTTACGCCTATTCGAGTGTAGAGAGGCAAAAGAGACGTGAATTTGTTCGGGCGGTGGTGGCAGAAGGACAAGCCGGCAGCCGAGAAGACGGCGGAGCACCTGACGATGGTTGATTCGGGGATGACGCTGCGGGCGGAGATTCCGCCGAGCGGGGAGTTGCGGCGGCTGAGTTCGGCGCGGGATTTGCCGGGGGGCGTGGATCTGCGGAAGCTGAGGGCGGGGGCGGTGGTGGAGGCGCGGACGAAGAATTCGGTGTACACGGTGCGGTTGGAAGAGGGGGGCGGGATTTCGCTGGCGGGGCATCCGGACCACTGCCCGCAGATGACACCGGTAGTGAGTGTAGGGATCGTTTTGACGACGGGGGAGATCTGCGACGGGTATCTGGCGCCGGGGATGCGGATGGAGTTCCGGGTGGCGGGGCGGCGGGTGTTTACGTCGCGACTGGGGGAAGTGCGGGTGGTGCGGTAGGGGGAAACCGCGCGGCGTCCGGGTGAGGACGCGCCAAAACGGGCTGTTTGGGGGAGAGCGGGGTGGTCCGCCGCGTGCAGGGGAAGAGGGCGGACAGGAGGGGTGTATGTGGATGGCACTGTGGTTGGCGGGATGGTTGATTC
>CAYMTH010000172.1:3704-8746 GCA_964393235.1 uncultured Solibacteraceae bacterium
GCCACACGGCGCAGGTGGAAGAGAAGAAGACGGGGAAGCACACGAAGCTGGAATGCGCGGGTTGCCATGGGGCGCAGGGGAAGCACGCCGAGTCGGGGGGGAAGGAAAAGCCGGCGAAGATCGACGTGCAGGGGTTGTGTGTGGGTTGCCACGGGAAGAGCGAGTCGAAGCCGGTGGGATTTCCGCAGGTGAATCCGAACGAGCATTATGCGGGTTCGGGGTGCGCGGACTGTCACAAGCCGCACCAGCCGGTGATTTAGGGCGACGAGATAGACCACAGGCGGCCGGAGTACCACCCTTCTTCTAAGGGAAGATCCCTATATTTTTTCGAGAGATAGGCCCGGGAGTAGTCGGAATGTACTACTGCCGGTAGGGCTAGATTGGGAATTTTTCCCAGGACGAGAGATTTCAGGAAATGAACCGTACGGGGGGGAGGGACGTTCAGGGGCCCACTTTACATTCGCTTCATGAACGTCCACAAGATCAGTATCCTCGGCGGCTTGCTAGCGGCCGCTTTCTTTACCGCCACGCCGGCCGTGGCATTGCCGATCTCGGTTACGGAGGCGAGCGGGGCTCAGACTCTGAACTTCAACGGCTTCTATGACTCGAGCCAGATCACGATTCCGGGTCTGTCGGCGCAGATCACGTTGTCGAACTTCGACTTCACCTACGATACGCTGCTGAACCGGACTTCAGTGGTGTTCGACTACAGCCTGTCGAACACTTCGGCGGCGCCGGTGCTGACGAGCCGGGTGACGAACTTTGCGTTCAACACGACTCCGACGGTATTGAGCGGGGCTCCGAACGCGGTGACGGGTGTGTTCGACACGGTGGCACTGAACGGGAACCAGCCGAACGGGATCGGGAAGATGGAGTTTTGCATTACGGACGTTAACTGCGCTGGTGGGGCTGGCGGCGGCGTGAACCTCGGCCAGACGGCCGGTGGGACGATCACGATCTACTTCAGCGGGAACCAGTCGTCGATGACGTTCGACAACGCGGTGGTGCGGTATCAGAGCGTGACGTGCTCGTCGCAGCCGTGCAGCGGTTCGGCGAGTGGGATTGTGACGGAAGACGGCGGCGGGGAAGTGCCGGAGCCGTCGACCTACGCGCTGATGTCGCTGGGCGTGGCCGGGATGGCGCTGGCTTCGCGGTACACGCGGAAGAAGTAAGAGACCTCTCCTTGAGCGAAGGGGGCTGGCCCGCGGGCCGGCCCTTTTTGCGTTTTTGGGGCCACCGCCCTTCGAAAGCAGATGGCCGGGATTGCGGGCGTCGCGTTTGAGATGTCTTCCGGGTGGCCTTCGGGTTGCCATGAGCTCCCATCTGTTTTCCTTTTGCGTGCCGTACGTGTTCGCCGGCACTGCGCCGTCATGGGGCGGGGCCACGCTTGTCGCACCGGTTTCGAGCTCGATGAGCACTTAGATCCGGCCGTCCATAACGGCAGGCTCTGTACCTAGGGGCAAGCGTGTCCCGTTTCACCATAGGCGGCTCCGGCCCATTGGCAGGATCGCTTACCTAATGCCCGCCTTGATTCCGCGGGCACGCTGCACGGGTACACACAGGCCATCGGGCGGAGACGGCGGATGTTCCGGAGCCCGCGACGTTTGCGCTGACGGCTTTGGGCATTCTGGTGCGGCGCCGGAAGTAGCCTACGGTTGTCGAAGGTCGAGGAGCGTCAGGCGATGACCGGTGAATTGGCGCCGACGCTCGACCGGAGATCAGCGACCTTTTCGAACGCGTCCACCGGGTTCCGATTCGGGAAGATCAGCCCGGTGACGATGGCGATCCGGGAGGCGAAACACGTGCTTCCCGTCCGGCACGTGTGAGAGCTACCGGGAAGAAGCGAATGGCGGAGAGAGAGGGATTCGAACCCTCGGTACGGTTTCCCGTACACACGCTTTCCAAGCGTGCGCCTTAAACCACTCGGCCATCTCTCCGGGAAGCGCGCGATTTCGCGCGGCCGTCTCTTGCGACGGCGACTTTCGTAGTTTAACACGGTGGCGCGGCCGAGTGGGTTTCGATATCGTAATGCCATGCCGATGCGACGCCGTGATTTCTTTCCCCTCCTGTCCGCGCCGATGCTGGCGCAGGGGAGACGGCGGCCCAGGCTGGCGGCGGTCGTCACCAGCTACTACTTCTACTCGCACGCCGACGTCATTCTGGGACGGCTGATGGCGGGGTGCTCGCCGAACGGGAAGTGGCATGCGTCGCGGTGCGATGTGGTTTCGCTCTACGTTCACCAGATCCATGAGCGGGATATGAGCCGGGACCTCGAATGGCGGCACGGGTTCAAGATCTACGACAGCATCCCGGGGGCGATCGGGCTCGGCAAAGACGGCATCGGGGTGGATGGGGTCGTGTTCGTAGGGGAGCACGGCACGTTCCCGAACAACGACGTCGGGCAGAAGATGTACCCGCGGCACGAACTGTTCATGCAGATCCTCGACGTCTACGAGAAGGCCGGGCGGGTGGTGCCCACGTTCTTCGACAAGCACCTTTCGTATTCGTGGCCGAAGGCGAAGGAGATGTACGAGCGGGCGAAGAAGATGAAACTGCAGTGGATCGCGGGGTCGTCGATTCCGCTGAGCGTGCGGGTGCCGTACCTGGTGCCGCCGATGGGGACGAAGTTCGACCGGGCGATCTCGCTCGGCTACGGGGACCTGGACGCGTACGGGTTCCACACGATCGAATCGCTGCAGTGCATGGTGGAGCGGCGGGCCGGGGGCGAGACGGGGGTGAAGGCCGTCGAAACGCTACAGGGCGACGCGGCGTGGCGGTTCCTCGACGACGGGTGGGCTCCGCTGGTGGATGCCGCATATGGGACTTGTCCGAAGAAGAGCGACGCTCCGTTGAAGGAACTGGTCAAGAAGCCGGTGGTGTTTTCGATCGAGTACCGGGACGGATTGAAGGCCGCCTCGATTCTGCTGAACGGCGCCATCCAGGACTGGGCGTTCGCCGGCGCGGCGGGCGGGAAGACGATGGCCTGCAAGTTCGGACCGATGAAGCCGGCGCGGACGCTGCCGCACTTCGACGGGCTGGCGCACAACATCGAAGAGCTGATGCTGACGGGGCGGGCGCCGTATCCGGTGGAACGGACGGTGCTGACGACGGGCACGCTGGCGCACCTGTTCGACTCGGTCCGGACGGGGCGGCGCGTGGAGACGCCGGAACTTGGGATCACTTACACGGCGGCAAACCCGCCCTACGTGCAAACGGCATGAAACCTTATCTGTTGGCATTGGCGCTGCCGCTGGCGGCGCAGACGTTGCATGAACGCGCCTTCGTTTTCGATGCGCACGTCCACATGGTCAACCGGCAGTTCTATCAGGGCGGGTCGATCGGGGACCGGCTGAAGGACGGGCAGGTGGACCTGGTGCGGGCGAAGGAGGGCGGGATCGACGCGATGTTTTTCTCGCTGTTCGTGCAGGAGCAGTATTACCCGGCACGGCACGAGACGCGGCATGTGCTGCGGCTGCTCGACGAGGCGCGGCGGCAGGTGGCGGCGAATGCGGACAAGGTCGAGTTCGCATACTCGGCGGCGGACGTGGAGCGGATCGCGAAGTCGGGGAAGATTGCGGCGGTGCTGGATTTAGAAGGGGGATTCGACCTGGACGGGGACCTGGGGGTGCTGCGGGAGATGTACCGGGCGGGGTTCCGGGTGATGCAGTTGCCGGCGCACAACTGGGCGAACGGGTTCGCCGAGTCGTGCTGCGCGAAGGGGCCGTTCGGGGGGTTGAACGAGCACGGGAAAGAGGTCGTCCGGGAGATGAACCGGCTGGGGATGCTGATCAACGTGGCGCACGCGTCGGAGAAGACGGTGCGGGACGTGCTGGCGGTGTCGACGCGGCCGATCGCGGCGACGCATTCGGGATTGAAGCGGTTCAACAATCTGCCGCGGACGATGTCGGACGAACTGGTGAAAGAGATCGGGGCGAAGGGGGGCGTGATCGGGTTTCACTCCGGCTGCGAGTTTCACTACCGGCCGATGTTCGACTACCGGACGGGGCGGAGCGGGCGGGCGTTCTGGGATACGACGGAAGTGGCGAAGCAACCGAAGGACATGTCGATTACCGAAGTGGACGAGCGGGTGCGGAAGGGGTATCCGATGGTGGGGGTGAAAGACACGCCGGAGGAGGTGCGGTGCACGATCGACCAATGGCTGGAGCCGGTGGAGGCGGTGATCGCGCTGGCGGGGGAGGACGCGGTGGCGCTGGGGTCCGATCTCGACGGGGGGCCGACGTTTCCGCGGGGGATCCGGGATGTCACCGATTTTCCGAAGTTCACGGAGGCGATGCAGCGGCGGGGTTGGAGCGAGACGCGGATCCGGAAGTTCCTGGGCGGGAATTTGATGCGGGTGTTCGCGGCGGCTACGGGAGGGGGTCGATGAGGTCGCGGACGTGGCGGCGCGGGGTGGGCGGGATTTCGTCGATCGGATAGCCGAGGCGGAGGAGGACCTGCGGGAAGCCGGGGCGGCCGATGAGGTGTTGGAGTTTGGGCCGGAGGGCGGGGACCTGGATGGGCTGGTTGAGGTAAGAGGCCTGGATGCCGTGGAGGCAGGCCTGGAGGAGGACGCGGGAGAGGGCCTGGCCGGCGCGGAGCCAGTCGGCGGGGCTGTCGCCCGGGGTGAGGATTGTGGCGAGGACGGGAGACTCGTCGGCGATCTGGCGGTCTCTCGCACCAACGCCGCCACCCATGTCGAAGGAGCGGACGACGGCCTGTTCGAACGGCGCCACGAGCCAGGGAACCGTCAGACCATCGAGCGTGCGGCGCGGGTGCATCCAGGCGGCCAGTTCCCTTCTCCAACTCGGGTTGTGCCAGAGGATCGCGTCGCCTTCGGCAACGAGGGCGGCGGCGTCAGTACGCTGCGCCTCGAGCGACAGGACGGAGAACCCGGCACCTTCGGCAGCGGCGGCGGCGGCCAGTTCGTCGAGGATGTTGTCGGCGATCTGGGTGGGCTCGAAGCGTTTGCGGTAGGTGCGGCGGGTATCAATGCAGTTATCGAGATCGGCTTCGGCGGAGGAGATGCCGCCGTTGGGGGAGAG
>CAYMTH010000173.1:0-8736 GCA_964393235.1 uncultured Solibacteraceae bacterium
GGGGGGGGGGGGGGGGGGGGGGGGGGGGGGGGGGGGGGGGGGGGGGGGGGGCGGTACGGGTGGAGCAGCGGGCGTGGTTCAACGAGGAGTTGAAGAGCCGGAACTACTTCGTGCCGGGGGTGGTGATGAATATCATCACGCTGATTACGCTGATGCTGACGGCGATGGCGATCGTGCGGGAGAAGGAGATCGGCACGATGGAGCAGCTGATGGTGACGCCGGTGCGGCCGATCGAGCTGATGCTGGGGAAGACGATACCGTTCGCGCTGATCGGGTTGTTCGATATGGCGCTGGCGACGACGACGGCGCTGGTGGTGTTTCATGTGCCGTTCCGGGGGACGGTGTGGATGCTGCTGGGGGCGTCGTGCCTTTTCCTGCTGACGACGCTGGGGGCGGGGCTGTTTTTGTCGACGATTTCGCGGACGCAGCAGCAGGCGATGATGTCGGCGTTCTTCTTCTTTATGCCGGTGTTCATGCTGAGCGGGTTCAGCTTTCCGATCCGGAATATGCCGGAGGGGGTGCAGTGGCTGACGTATGCGAATCCGCTGCGGTACTTTATCGAGATTTTGCGAGGGATCTTTTTGAAGGGGACGGGGGTGGAGGTACTGTGGCCTCAGCTGGGGATGATGGGGGTGCTGGGGGTGACGATCCTGCTGGCGAGCGCGGCGCGGTTCCGGAAACGGGTGGAGTGAGGGCGGGGGTTGTAAGCTGGGGAAAAGTGTGTTATTTTTCTTGGTAGATGGAGTGAATGTGAGTTGTGCAAACCTTTGAAGAACAAATTGTTAGCAGGATTTATGGGAACGGTAGGGGTTGGGTGTTTTCGCAGATCGATTTTAACGATCTGTCGGGGCGCTCGACGACCGACTGGCACCTGACGCGGCTGGAGGCGGAGGGGAAGATCCAGCGGGTCCTGCGGGGTTTGTATCTGTATCCCGAGTACAGCGAGTTTCTGGGCACGACGCTGGGGCCGGACATCGACCGGGCGGCGCAGGCGCTGGCGCGGAAGTTCGGCTGGCGGATTCAGCCGAACGGGGAGATGGCGTTGAACCTGATGCGGTTGTCGACGCAGGTTCCGGGGCGGGCGGTTTATCTGTCCGACGGGCCTTCGCGGAAGTACCGGATCGGGAACAGCACGCTGGAGTTCCGGCACACGAAGCTGAAGGAGGCGGGGCTGCGGCTTTGGGAGAGCGGGCTGCTGGTGCAGGGTTTGCGGGCGCTGGGGAAGGAGCGCCTGGACGACGCGGCGATTGCGAAGATGCGGGCGTGGCTGCCGGCCGGGAAACGGGAGAAGGTCCGGAAGGATACGCGCCGGGTGACGGCGTGGATTTATGAGGCTATTCTGAAGATTACCGAACCGGATGGAGCGAGTAGCGAGCCTGTCCGCGGGTGAGCGCCGGGAGCTATTCCTAGAGACCGGGCGGCGGCGGGGGATGGTCCCGGCGATCGCGGAGAAAGACTTCTGGGTTTGTTGGGTGCTGCGGCGGCTGTTCGCCGCCGCGGACCTGCGTGACCGGATGGTGTTTAAGGGCGGGACGACGCTGTCGAAGGTCTACGGGCTGATCGACCGTTTCTCGGAAGACATCGACCTGGTGCTGGACTGGCGGTTGTTGGGATATGAGGAGGCGTTGCCGGAGGCGGGGTCGGCGACGCAGCGGGACCGGTTGGGGAAGGAGATGAATGCGCGGGCGGCGGCGTATATCCGCGGCCCGTTGCGGGAGCGGCTGGGGGAGGTGTTGGCGGGGGTGTGGGTGGAGGCGGATGCGGAAGATGCGCATGTGCTGAATGTCCGGTATCCGGCGGCGTTCCGGGAGGAGTATTTGCGGCCGGAGGTGCGGCTGGAGATCGGGCCGCTGGCGTCGTGGGTGCCGTCGTCGCGGCGGGAGATCCGGCCTTATGCGGCGGAGGAGTTTCCGGGGGTATTCGGGGACCCGGTGTGTGGGGTGGTGGCGATCGAGGCGGGGCGGACGTTCTGGGAGAAGGCGACGATTCTGCATGCGGAGGCGCACCGGGAGCGGGAGTCGCCGGCGCGGTACTCGCGGCATTACTACGATCTTTACCGGATGGCGGGCAGCGAAGTGGGGCGGGAGGCGGCGCGGGATCTGGAGATGCTGGCGCGGGTGGTGGAGTTCAAGCGCCGGTTTTATCCGGCGCGGTGGGCTTGTTACGAGACGGCGGCGGCGGGGACGCTGCGGCTGGCGCCAAGGGCGGATCAGGTGGCGGCGCTGGAGCGGGATTACCGGCGGATGGGGGTGATGATTTTCGGGGAGCCGGTGGCGTTTGCGGAAATTCTGCGGGGGATGCGGGAGTTGGAGAAGGCGGTGAACGGCGGGCGGGTTCTGGCGGCGGGGTGATGGGTAGCGTGCGGTGTGCGAAAGTAGATTCGTGACCGGGCGGCGGACGATTGCGAAGGCGGAGGACGGGGAGTACCTGTACCGGTTCGACCAGACGATTTATGCGGCGGAGGCGCCGCTGGACCGGGGGCTGTACGTCGCCGCGGGGGAGTTGCTGCCGGAGGTCAACTTTGTCTTCGACGGGGGGCGGGGGCACCTTTCGTGTCTGCCGCTGACGGCGGAGGCGTATGCCGGGCTGCGGGCGGGGACGCTGCACGAGGGGGATCTGCGGCGGGAAGATCTGATTGCCGGGCGGCACGTCTATTTGTGCTCGATGCATGGGGCGGACGCGGAGGCGGGGTTTGCGATTTTCCGGGCGCTGCGGGAGTTTTTGGGCGGGTTTGCGGGTACCTTCGGGGCTTATGCGGTGACGGCCGCGGGACGGAAAGCTTGCGGGCGGCTGGGGATGCGGGTTGTGCGGGAGGACCCGGAGGACGGGGCGCGGGTGGGCACCGAGATCGTGCCGGTGTTCCTGGAATTGGGGGATGATAGATAGGGTTCTTTCCTATGTGGTCCCGGCGACACTTTCTGGCTCTCGGCGCGGGGGCGGGCGTGTATGCGGGGCCGCTGGAGGACCGGATCCGGAAGGTGGAGACGGCGGCGCGGTTGAACGCGCTGATGCTGGAACATCAGACCCCGGCGGTGTCGGTGGCGGTGATCCGGGACGGGTTGGTGGATTGGGCGCGGACGTACGGGGTGGCGGCGAGTACGGGCACGCTGTTTCAGGCGGCCTCGATTTCAAAGCCGGTGGCGGCGATGGCGGCGCTGCACATGGCGCAGTTCGGCAACTTCGGGCTGGATGTAGACGTCAACGAAAAGCTGGTGAGCTGGAAGGTTCCGGAGAACGAGTTCACGGCGAAGAAGAAAGTCACGGTGCGGGGGATTTTGAGCCACACGGCGGGGCTGTCGGTGGACGGTTTTCCGGGGTACGGGGAGAACGACATTGTGCCGACGCTGCGGCAGGTGCTCGACGGGGAGAAGCCGGCGAACACGGCGCCGGTGCGGGTAGAGGTGGAGCCGGGGACGGTGCACCGGTATTCGGGCGGCGGGTATACGGTGCTGCAGTTATTGCTGATGGAACGGTTCCAGCGGCCGTTTCCGGAGCTGATGCAGCGGATCGTGCTGAGCCGGCTGGCGATGCACAACTCGACGTTCGCGCAGCCGCTGCCACCGGAGCGGGCGCGGCGGACGGCGGTGGGGTTTCACGATACCGGACGGTCGTACACGGGCGGGTGGCACACGTATCCGGAGATGGCGGCGGCGGGGCTGTGGACGACGCCGACGGACCTGGCGTTGTTTGCGATTGCGGTGGCGCGGGCGGTGATGGGGGAGTCGAATAAGATCGTCGAGCGGGAGATGGCGGAGGCGATGATCGTGCCGCATATCGGGCAGCACGGGCTGGGGTTCATTGGCGGGCAGGGATGGTTCTGGCACTCCGGGGCGAACGCGGGGTACCGGGCGAAGTTGATCTGCCGGGCCGATGGGAGCCACGGGGCTGTTATCATGACGAATTCCGACCGCGGGAATCATCTGATCGACCCGCTGCTGGCGGCGATCGCACAGGAATCGAACTGGCCCAAACTTCCATGAAACACCTTCTTCTGCTGTTGGCTGCGGGCGCCTTGACGGCGCAGGATTATGACGTGCTCATCCGGGGCGGGCGCGTGGTGGACGGGACGGGGAATCCGTCGTTTCTCGCCGATGTGGGGCTGAAGGATGGCCGCGTGGCGGCGATCGGGCGGCTGGGCGGGCGGACGGCGAAGCGGGTGCTCGACGCGACGGGGAAGATTGTCGCGCCGGGGTTCATCGACATCCACAACCACTCGGACTCGACGGTGCTGACGGACGGGAATGCGCAGAGCATGATCCGGCAGGGCGTGACGACGATGATCTTCGGGGAGGGGGAATCGGCGGCGCCGTCGGCGGCGTTTCCGCGGTTTACGGATTACTGGGCGAAGTTGAAAGAGCGGGGCGTGGCGACGAATATCGGGAGCTACGTGGGGTCGAGCCAGATCTGGGTGCAGACGCGCGGGCCGAAGGCGGGGCCGCCGACGGCGGAGGAGCTGGGGAAGATGCGGGCGGCGGTGCGGCAGGCGATGGAGGACGGGGCGCTGGGGGTGTCGAGCTCGTTGAGCGGGCCGCCGGGGGCGTGGATCGACACGGATACGCTCGTCGCGATGTGCGAGGAGGCGTCGAAGTACGGCGGGATCTATTCGACGCACATGCGGACGGAGGGGCAGGGGGTGTTCGAGAGCGTGCGGGAGGCGATCGAGATCGGGCGGCGGGGCGGCGTGCCGGTGGACGTGATCCACATCAAGATCGCCGACCATAAGCTGTGGGGGCAGATGCCGGAGCTGATCGGGCTGATCGGGAACGCGCGGATGCAGGGGCAGGAGGTGGAGGCGCACGTCTACCCTTATCGCGCGGGGCAGAACAACCTGGCGTCGATTCTGCCGCCGTGGGCGCACGAGGGCGGGCGGAGCAAGCTGGTGGAGAACATTCAGAATCCGGCGCTGCGGGAGCGGCTGCGGAAGGAGATTCTCAATGGGATTCCGGGGACCAACTGGTACAACCACTATCTGGCAACGGGGTCGTGGGAGGGGATGCTGCTGGCCTCGATTTCGAACCCGGAGTACAAGAAGTTTCAGGGGCGGCGGATGAATGAAGTGATCCGGGAGATCGGCGGGGATCCGGTGGACGTGTTGTTCAAGATTCTCGTGGACAATGGCGGGAGCGTGCCGACGGTGTTTTTCCACCATTCCGAGGAAGACATGCGGTTTGCGATGCGGACGCCGTTTGTGTCGATCGGGTCGGACGGGAGCGCGATCGCGACGGAGGGGCTGCTGGCGCAGCAGCATCCGCACCCGCGGTTTTACGGGACTTTCCCGCGCGTGCTGGGGCGGTATGTGCGCGATGAGAAGGTCATCACGATGGAAGAGGCGATCCGGAAGATGACGTCGGCGAACGCGTCGAAGCTGCGGATTTACGACCGCGGGCTGCTGCGGGCGGGGTTCCCGGCGGATGTGACGGTGTTCGACCCGAAGACGATCATCGATAACGCCACCTACGATAAGCCGCATCAGTATGCGACGGGGGTGGAGTACGTGATCGTCAACGGGACGATGGTGCTCGATCAGGGCAAGCACACGGGGGCGCGGCCGGGGACGGTGGTGCGGCGTTAGTCAATTCGGACCCGGGACACACTAAAGTGATGTCCCGGGGGACCAATTAGTACGTTGGGCGGTCTTTGCCGGGCGTGGCGAGTTTACCGAAAGGCTTCAGGAGGCTTTCGGCGCCGGTGCGGAGCAGGACCATGTCGGACGGGCCCTGGAAGAAGGTGAAGCCCATTTTGAGGCCCTCCTCGATCTGGGCGGCGTTGGCGACGGGGCGGCCGACGGGGAGGTTGTGCTTTTTGGCGGCGGCGATGATTTTCTCGAGGGCGGCGCGGTGTTTGGGATGGTCCTGATTGCCGCGGAGGCCGAGGGAGTAGGAGAGATCGTTGGCGCCGATGAAGAGGACGTCGATGCCGGGGGTGGCGGCGATCTCCTCGATTTTGTCGACGGCGGAGGCCTCCTCGACGATGATGATGGTCAGGGCGTTTTTGTCGATGAAGTCGGCGTAGCCTTCGGGGGCGGGCCAGCGGAAGGTGGCGAGGGCGGGGCCGGAGCCGCGGCGGCCGTGGGGCGGGTACTTGGTGGAGGCGGCGGCCTGGCGGGCGAGTTCGGGGGTGGAGGTGAAGGGGAAGACGACGCCGATGGCGCCGACGTCGAGGGCACGTTTGGCGGTCCAGAGCTCGTTGACGGGGACGCGGATGAAGGGGAGGGCCTTGAGGCCGCGGGTGGCGAGGATCATGTTGCGGGCGGATTCGAGGGTGATGGGGCTGTGCTCCATCTCGATCCAGATGAAGTCGAAGCCCATGGCGGCGGCCTGGGCGGCGACGTCGGTGGAGGGCACGGTGATGGTGGCGCCGATGACGGGCTTGCCTTCCTTGAGGAGCTTCTTCACGGGGTTCTCCCATGCGGACTGGGCGGGGAGGAGCGCGGCGGCGAGGGCGAGGAGAGTCAACGATCTCATGGCCTGAACACGCTATCACATGGGGACCGTATGATGGGATCTGATGAAAAAACTGGCGTTGCTGGCCCTGGCCGGCGGGTTATGGGCGCAGCCGCCCGCGGTGATGCGGGTGTTGAAGCTGTTCGGGGAATTGAACGAGGCGCAGTCGACGGGGAAGAAGGTCCGGTTCGAGCTGTCGGAGGCGGATGTGAACGAGTACCTGCGGCATGCGCGGCAGGTGAATCCCCGGCCGGGGCTGGACAAGCTGACGGTGAAGTTTTTCCCGGGGGATTATGTTTCGACGTTTACGGTGATCGACTTCGACCTGGTGGAGCAGGCGCGGCCGGGGACGGTGCCGGCGTTGTTGAAACCGGTATTGAACGGGAAGAAGGAGATCTGGGTGGACGTGCGGCTGCACACGGCGGGCGGGTACGGGACTTTTTCGGTGGAAAAGGCCTATTTTCAGAGCATACGGCTGCCGGCGGTGCTGGTGGAGAAGATGATCAACGTGGTGGGGGCGCGGCAGCGGGAGAAGTTCGACACGAGTAAGCCGGTGCCGCTGCCGTACAAGATTCAGCGGATCGGGGCGGGCGAGAAGACGATGACGGGCGAGAACTAGCTGGCGCAGTCGATCAGGATCTTCATGACGTCGGCGCCCTGCTCCATTTCGAGGAGGCCTTTTTCGAGGCCGTCGAGGGGGTAGACGCCGGTGATGAGTTTGCGGAAGGGGACGCCGGTGGAGGCGAGCAGGTGGATGGCCTCGTCGAAGTCCTCGGGTTCGTATACGCGGGTGCCGATGAGGCGCATTTCGCGCCAGAAGAATTTGTGGAGATCGACGGGGACGGGCTTGGGGAAGACGGCGACCATGACGACGCGGCCGCGGACGCCGGGGAGTTTGGTCATGAGTTCGGCGCCGGCGGCGGCGCCGGAGACTTCGAAGACGACGTCGGCGCCGGCTTCGCGGGTTTCGGCCTGGACGAGGGCGGCGACGTCGGTGGTGCGCGGGTCGTAGACCTCGAGGCCTAGGCTTTCGAGGAGTTTGATGCGAAACGGATTGATTTCGGTGACGATGACGCGGGCGCCTTTGTGGCGGGCGACGAGGGCGACGAGCGCGCCGATGGGACCACCGCCGATGACGACGGCGAACTCGCCCGGTTTGGTTTCGCCGAGGCGGACGTCGTGGCAGGCGACGGCGATGGGTTCGACGAGAGCGGCGTCGGTGAGGGTGAGGTTGTCGGGGAGGCGGTGGAGGGTGTGGGCGGGGACGGTCCAGAGGCCCTGCATGGCGCCGGGGGCGTCGATGCCGATGAACTTGAGTTTCTGGCAGACGTGGGAGTGGCCGCGGCGGCAGGCTGCGCACTGGCCGCAGGGGTCGAGGGGGCGGACGGTGACGCGGTCGCCGGGGCGCCAGGCGGTGACGCCGTCGCCGACGGCGTGGATGACGGCGGAGCTTTCGTGGCCGATCACCTGGGGAAAGGTGACGCGGTGGTCCATGTTGCCGTGGAAGAGGTGGAGGTCGGTGCCGCAGATGCCGCAGTGGGAGACGCGGAGCTGGACCTGGCCGGCGGCGGGCGGGATGACGGGGCAGTCGCCGACGTCGATGCGGCGGTGGCCGTGGTAGAAAGCGGCTCGCATGGTGTTAGTCCTTGTCGCGGAGGCGGGGATAGAACTGGACGAAGACGTTGTCCTTGGCGCCGTGCTCGTTGTGGCAGGACCAGCAGTTCTGTTTGGCGGCGGCTTTGGCGGTGGGTTTGGGCTGGCCGTTGTCGCCGATGAAGTTGTAGTAGGCCCAGCCTTCGGGGACGGCGTCCTTGTCTTTGACGGCGACTTCGATGCCGACGAGGGCGCCCTGGAACTGGCCGCGTTTGGCGGGGGAGGCGTCGGAGGCGGGGCGGTAGACTTCCATGACGAGCATGGTTTTTTCGGGGAAGACGCCGGACTGTTTGAACTTGTCGGCGGCGGCGCGGGGGATGTAGATGTTTTTGAAGAAGTGTTCTTTGCCGGGTTCGGGGGAGTAGGAGACGCCGAGGTTGGAGCCGACGAAGTACCAGTCGCGGTAATTGTCGGGGCGGACGAGTTCGGCTTTGGCGGCGTAGCGGGGGGACTGGGCGAAGGCCGCGGCGGCGAGGGTGAGGAGGAGTAGGGCGAACTTCATGAGAACTATCGTATACCGGGCGGTTGTAGTATGATGGAGACGATTGCGCCCGGTGAGCGGGAGTAATTCAGTGGTAGAATGTCAGCTTCCCAAGCTGAACGTCGTGGGTTCGAGTCCCATCTCCCGCTCCAACTTCCA
>CAYMTH010000174.1:0-8704 GCA_964393235.1 uncultured Solibacteraceae bacterium
CGCAGACAGCAGAGTCATGTCGCGGCAGATCTTCTGGAAGTCCAGAGACGGCATCGTCACATGCGCGGAGAACTCCGACTCTGGCATCTGAATGTCCGAGTCATCGCGATCCAGCAGGTTCAGCTTGTAGCGACCGGTGCGGACCATGCGGAGGGGCGGGCGGCCGACGTAGCGATCGTCCTTTGTGAAGACGTTGCGGCAGAACCAGTATTCGGAGTAGACGAATTCGCGGGCGGCGTAGCGGCGGCCGTTTAAGAGGTTCGAGAATGAACGGCCGGCGATTTTGGCGACGGGGCCGAGGCCGCAGAGTTCGGTGAGGGTGGGGAAGAGATCGATCTGTTCGATGAACTGGGTTTTGACGCCGCGGGGACCGTCGGGGATGGAAACGAGCAGGGGGACGGCGACGGATTCCTCGAACATGTTGTGCTTGGTCCACATGCGGTGGGCGCCGGCCATTTCGCCGTGGTCGGAGGTGTAGACGACGACGGTGTTTTTGTCGAGGCCGAGTTCGCGGAGGGCGTCGTAGACGCGGCCGACGTTCGAGTCCATCTGGGAGATGTTGCCGTAGTAGCCGGCGAGGGAGCGGCGGGCGGCTTCGTCGGACTGCTGGTACCAGCCGCGTTCGCGGGCGCGGATGAGGTGGCCTTCGAAGCCTTTGGTGAGATCGTCGGCCGGGCGGCGGGGGAGGGTGAGGGTGGCGGGATCGTAGAGGTCGAAGTACTTCTTCATGGGCCGGAAGGGGGTATGGGGCTGGACGAAGGAGGCCCAAAGGCAGAAGGGCTTCGATTTGTGGGCGTGGAGGAACTCGACGGCGCGGTCGGCGAACCAGTTGTCTTCGAAGAGGCGGGCGGGGAGGTCGAGGCCTTCGGCTTCGATACCGCCGGCGTCGCCGCGGAGCTGGCGGCGTTCGGCGGGGGAGAGGGTGGCGCGGTGGGAGGCCTCGTTGAGGCGGTGGTCGAAACCGTGCTGGCGGGACTCGTCGACGAAGTGCATTTTGCCGATGGCGCCGGTGGAGTAGCCGCGTTCGCGGAAGAAGTGGCCGATGGTGGGGATGTCGGCGGGAAGGGGATCCTGGAGGATTTTGGCGCCGTGGGTGTGCGCGTACTGGCCGGTGATGAGGGAGCCGCGGGAGGGGACGCAGACGGGAGAGGGGCAGTAGGTGGAGGTGAAGCGGACGGAGTGGCGGGCGAGGGAATCGATGTTGGGGGTGCGGACGGCGGCGTTGCCGTAGCAGCCGGAGGCCGCGCGCTGGTGCTGGTCCGACATGAGGAACAGCAGATTGAAGCGTTGGCCCCGGGAAACGGCCGGAACAGCCCCAGCTTGCAAAATCTGGCGGCGGGAGAGTTGGCGCATGACCATTGCATGTTACAACGGGCTTATGCGTCTTTTTTCCACAGTCGGCGCCCTAACCTTGGGCGCGCTTCTCACCGCGACGGCATTTACCCAGCCGGCGCCGAAGATCGAGATCAACATCCCGTTCCAGAAGTTCGTACTACCGAACGGGCTGACGTTGATCGTCCATGAGGACCGGAAGGCTCCGATCGTGGCGGTGAACGTTTGGTATCACGTAGGATCCAAGAACGAGAAGCCGGGAAAGACGGGCTTCGCGCACCTGTTTGAACACCTGATGTTCAACGGTTCGAAGAACTTCAACGACGATTACTTCCAGGCGCTGGACCGGCTGGGGGCGACCGATTTGAATGGTACGACGAACGTGGACCGCACCAACTACTTCCAGAACGTGCCGACTGGCGGGCTGGACCAGGTGCTGTTCCTGGAGAGCGACCGGATGGGGCACTTGCTGGACGCGGTGGACCAGAAGAAGCTGGACGAACAGCGGGGCGTGGTGCAGAACGAGAAGCGGCAGGGCGAGAACGCGCCGTACGGGCTGGCCTGGGAACTGATCACGAAGGGCACGTATCCGCCGGGACACCCGTATTCGTGGACGGTGATCGGGTCGATGGAAGACCTGAACGCGGCGTCGATGAAAGACGTTCAGGAGTGGTTCAAGACCTACTACGGCGCGGCGAACGCGGTGGTGGTGGTGGCGGGCGACATCGACGCGAAGACGGCGAAGGAAAAAGTGGAGAAGTACTTCGGGTGGATTCCGCCGGGTCCGCCGCCGGTCCGGCACCGGGCGTGGATTTCGAAGCGGACGGGGACGGTGCGGCAGGTGGCGCAGGACCAGGTGCCGCAGGCGCGGATTTACAAGATCTGGAACGTTCCCGGGGCGTTTACGCGGGAAGCGGAGTTGCTGGACCTGACGGGGATCGTGCTGGGCGGCGGACGTACGTCGCGGCTCTACAAGCGGCTGATCGTGCAGGAGCAGCTGGCGTCGACGGTGGAAGCTTATAACGACTCGAACGAGCTGGGCGGACAGTTCTATCTGGAAGTGACGGCGCGGCCGGGCGTGGACCTGGCGAAGTTGGAGGCGGTGCTGGACGAGGAAGTGGCAAAGTACCTGCACACGGGACCGACGGAGCAGGAGTTGAAGCTGGCAAAGACAAAGACGATGGCGGATTTTCTGCGGGGCGTGGAGCGGATCGGCGGGTTCGGCGGGAAGTCGGACGTGCTGGCGCGGTGCGAAGTGTTCACGGGGGACCCGGCGTGCTACAAGAAGTCGATTCAGATTTTCGAAGCGGCGACGTGGCCGGACGTGAAAGCGGTGGCGAACCAGTGGCTGGGGGATGGGGTCTACATTCTGGAGATCCATCCGAAGGCGAAGCTGAAGGAGATCAGCAAGGACACGGACCGCTCGAAGCTGCCGGAGGTGGGAGCGCCCTCGCCGCTGCGGATGCCCAGCTTCCAGCGGACGACGCTTTCGAACGGCATTAAGGTGGTGCTGGCCGAGCGGCACGAGACGCCGACGGTGAACATGGCACTGCAGTTCGATTCCGGGTACGCGGCGGACGTGCAGGCGGTGCCGGGGACGGCGTCGTTGACGAACAAGATTCTGCTGGAAGGAACGGCGAAGCGGACGGGTCCGCAGATTTCGGAGCGGAGCGCGGAACTGGGCGCGCAGATCGGAACGGCGTCGAACCTGGACACGTCGACGGTGTCGCTGTCGGCGTTGAAGATGTACCTGGACGATTCGCTGGAGCTGTTCGCGGACGTGGTGCGGAACCCGTCGTTCCCGGCGGCGGATTTCGAACGGCTAAAGAAGCTGCAGATCGCGGCGATTCAGCGGGAGAAGGCCGAGCCGACGGCGCTGGCGCAGCGGATTCTGCCCGGCCTGATGTATGGGAAGAACCACCCGTACGGGCAGGGCTTCAGCGGGAGCGGGACCGAGGAGAGCGTCGGGAAGATCACGCGGGAGGCGGTGTCGGGTTTCTATCAAACCTGGTACAAGCCGAACAACGCGACCTTGCTGATCGTGGGCGACACGACGCTCGACGAGATCAAGCCGAAGCTGGAGAAGCTGTTCGGTGACTGGAAGACGGGCACCGTGCCGACGAAGAACATCACGCAGGTGCCGCACCGGGACAAGACGACGGTGTACATTCTGGACCGGCCGGGGTCGATTCAGTCGGTGATCATGGCCGGGCAGGTGGCGCCGCCGCGCGCGAACCCGGACGAACCGGCGATCGAAGTGTTGAACAACGTGCTGGGCGGATCGTTCGTATCGCGGCTGAACATGAACCTGCGGGAAGACAAGCACTGGAGCTACGGTGCGGCGAGCTTCCTGGTGGGTGCGCGGGGGCAGCGGCCCTACCTGCTGTACGCGCCGGTACAGAGCGATAAGACGAAGGAGTCTCTGGCGGAGATGGTGAAGGAGATCCGGCAGATTGTGCGGGAGAAGCCGGTGACGGACGAAGAAGTGGCGAAGATGCAATCGGCGATCACGCGGTCGATGGCGGGGGACCGGGAGACGAAGAACGGCGTGCTGGGCGATCTGCAGGCGATTACGCGGGTCGGATTGCCGGACGACTACTTCACGACGTTCGCGCCGAAGGTAAACGCGCTGAAGAAATCGGACATCAATGCGATCGCAGAAAGAATCCTGCGGCCGGAAAAGATGATCTATGTGGTTGTGGGCGACCGCGCGCAGATCGAGAAGGGCATCCGCGAGCTGAACATCGGGGATGTGCAACTGCTCGACGCCGACGGGAACCCGGTGAAGTAACAAGCGCCATGTTTGGAATCGAAGACAACAAGACGCAAGACCCCAAAGTGCCCCTTCCGGCCGATGCGCCGGAAGGGGTGATCATTTCGCCGGACACGTACCGGGAGAACCGGATTCCGCCCGGGCAGACGCGGACGCTGAAGTTCCCGGTGCTCGACGCGTTCGGGCCGCCGCGGATCAACGCGGCGGATTGGAAACTCATCCTTACGGGGCTGGTGCACGTGCCGATCGCGTTCACGTGGGAGGAGTTCAATGACCTGCCGCGGGTGAAGGTATTCGCGGATTTCCATTGCGTGACGCGGTGGTCGCGGCTGGGGAACCTGTGGGAAGGAGTGTCGGTACACGAGCTATTGAAGCGCGCCGGCGGGCCGAAGCCGGAGGCGAAGTTCGTGGTGGCGCACGGGTACGACGGCGGGTGGACGACAAACCTGCCGCTCGAGGAGTTTCTGGCCGAGGACGCGCTGGTGGCGACGCACCACGACGGCGAGCCGTTGACGGTGGAGCACGGGGCGCCGGCGCGGCTGATCGTGCCGCGGCTGTATGCGTGGAAGTCGGCGAAGTGGCTGGCGGGGATCGAACTGCTGGCCGAGGACAAGGCCGGGTTCTGGGAACGGAACGGGTATCACATGCACGGCGATCCGTGGACCGAAGAACGGTTTGGATATGGCTGGTAAGCTGGCAAGGCGGGCGTTGCTGGGCGGCGCGGCCGCATTCGGGGGCGCGCTGGCATGGAACTGGAACCGGATCCCGTGGGGATTCGTCGAGCAATATGTGAAAGAAATGGACCGGCAGGTGTCGACGCCGCGGCAGCGGCCGGACCCGGCGCAGTGGCCCGATAAGGGAATCTTCGCGGCGTGGCTGGGGCACAGCACGGTGCTGGTGAAGATCGACGGGTTCACGATGATCACGGACCCGGTGTTCAGTACGCGGGCGGGGATCGACCTGTTCCTGTTCACGATCGGGGTGAAGCGGCTGGTGGATCCGGCGATCGAGGTGGCGAAACTGCCGCATATCGACCTGATTCTGGTCTCGCACGCGCACATGGACCATCTGGACGTGCCGTCGCTGCGGGCGCTGGAGAGCAAGGGCACGCGGGTGGTGACGGCGAAGCAGACGTCGGACCTGTTCCGGCCGGAGCGGTACCAGAGCCTGGAAGAGGTGGGCTGGAGCCAGACGGTGCAGGCGGGCGAGGCGCGGGTGACCGGGCTGGAAGTGAACCACTGGGGCGCGCGGATGCGGACCGACACCTACCGCGGGTACAACGGGTACCTGATCGAAGTGGGCAAGCGGCAGGTGCTGTTCGCGGGCGACACGGCGAATACGGACGCGTTCCGGCAGTTGCCGGCGAACGGAAAGCCGGAGGTGGCGATTTTCCCGATCGGGGCGTACAACCCGTGGATCCGGGCCCACTGCAATCCGGAACAGGCGTGGCGGATGGCGAATGAGGCCCGCGCGGAAGTGGTGCTGCCGGTACACCACCAGACGTTCGCATTGAGCCGGGAGCCGCTGACGGAGCCGATCGAAAGGTTCTACGACGCGGCCGGGGCGGCGGAACAGCGAATCGGATGGCGGGATATCGGGGCGACGTTCCAGTGGAGCTGAACATCAAAGTGATTCCGCGGGCGGCGAAGACCGAGATGGCGGGGGAAATGGCCGATGGCACGCTGAAGGTGCGAGTGAAAGCCGTGCCGGAGGACGGGAAAGCAAACGAGGAGTTATGCACGTTCCTGGCGCGGCATTTCGGCGTGGCGCGGGGGGATGTGGAGATCGTCACGGGCGGGACGTCGCAGCGGAAGCGGGTGCGGATCCGGGCACACGGGTGAACGGGAGACGGCGAACACGTTCGCGGCTGAGGTCGAATGCGTAGACACGACCAGTGGGGTCGCGGTGGAATCCGAGCGTCCAAGGGCCAACGGTGAAGCGGGCCGGGGCGGTACGGATTAAAGGGATACGCCAACCGGCGGCGGTAGTGATGTATAGAGTGCCTTTGTCGTCGACGAGTGTCCAGACGACATCGAGATCGTCGTTGCGGAAGGCCGCGGCGAATGCGGCGACAGGGCCGGGATGGGTTGGGCTGGGCACTTCGCCGGCCGGGGGTGGTGGGGAAGGCGACGGCAGCCCGAGAACGGCCGACGTGATTTCGCGACCAACGGCGGTGGCATCGCGATCGGCAGTGCGGCAGAGACAGACCACGGAAAGGTCTTCCGCGGGGAGATGCAGGAGACTGGTGGACCAAGCTCCGAAGCTCCCATTATGGGAGAGGGCATGGCGGCCGAACTCGTCGTGATGGAACAGCCCGGAGGCGTGGGCGATTGCTTCTCCGGAGTCAAGCCGGGCGCGACTCCAGATGGCTTCGAGCGCGGGGCGGAGGGTGAGAGGTGGGCGGCGCCACGCGCGGAGCCAGCGGAGGAGATCTTCGACCGTCGAGTACATGCCGCCGTCACCTACGCTGGGAGGTACATCCATCGACGCGGCGACATGGAAGCGAGAAGAGGTCATGCCCACAGGTAGAAAGATGCGGCGACGGGCATACGCGTCAATCGTCGTGCCCGAAGCGCGTTCGACGATCGCGCCGAGTAGCGCGTAGCCCGAGTTCGAGTACTCGAACTCGGTTCCAGGACGGAAATTCAGATCGTGCTGGCGGTTCATCATGGCCAGGACGGCGGCGTTGTCGAGGCGATCGCGGCTACCCGAGATTTCCTGGAGGGCGGAGTAGTCGCGAAGTCCCGAGGTATGGTGGAGCAGGTGACGGACGGTAATAGCGATGGGCAAACCGGGCAGCCAGTCGCGAGCGGGAGCGTCCAGTTTGAGCTGCCCGGCTTCGGCCAACGTATAGACGGCGGCAGCGGTGAACTGCTTGGAAAGCGAAGCCAGGTAAAACGACGAACGGGCCGTTACGCCGCCAGCGCCGCCGGCGAAGACAATCCGGTCCCGATGGAGAACGCCAGCGGCGCAGCCGGGGTGTTTGGCCAGGACCGCATCGGGTGGACCGGCGAAGGCAAAGACAGCGGGAAGGAGAAACAGTCGCAGGACCACGTGGCCAGAATAGCGCGGGCTGGTCTAGAAAATGGGCCGTCCTTCGTTGCCGAAGCGTTTGTTGGCGGCGACGAGGCCGACGGCGACGGCGCCACCGACGGCAGCGGCGACGATGATCCACTTCTTTTTGCCGCTCTTCTTCTTCGTTTGCACAGGGGCGGGCTTGGGCGGATCGACCTGGGGGGCGGGCGTCTGGGCCGCGAGCGTCGCGGCGAGGAGGAGACTCAGAATTGTTTTCATACTTAACACGCGCGGGAGCCGCGCGGAAAGTAGCATCTTACTGAGAATTTGTGGCGCGGCGGGCGGCGGCGAAGTCGTCGGCGAGCTGGCGGGTGATCTTGGCGGCCACGTCGGCGGAGGCGCCCTTGAACTTGCCGCCGAGCGATTCCTGGGTGGTGGACCAGATGACGTCACCCTCCTTGTTGACGAGGCGGACGGAGGCGGTCGCCTCGTGCTTGCGCTCGGCGATGCGGACGGATTCCTGTTCGCCGACCGAGAAGCCGACGCCTCCGCGGGTAGTGCCGGAGGAGCGGGTACTGCCGAGCTGGGAGCGGGCCTGGAGTCCTTCGGAGGAAGAGAACGTGTCGGTAAAGACGAGGTCTTCGGCGGAGCCGCGGAGGACGGTGTCGGCTTTGTCGGGATTCTCGGTCACGACGAAGAGGCGGCTGGCCTGGAGGGAGGCGATGAGCATGTCGCGGAAATGGGCGGCGGTCTCGCCGCCAGTGAGTTTTTCGACGTAGAGGCGGCGGATTTTGAGCAACTCGGGGAGTTGCGGATGGGGACCTTCACCGGCGAACGCGGCGAGGGCGAGGGAGAGCCAGAGAATGACCTTCATCCCTTGCCTGCCTTGCGGGCCTCGTCGTCCTGGAAGACAACCTTGCGGCCGGTGCGCGCTTCGAGGCTGACAAGGACGGCGCGGACATCGGACTTATCGACCTGGAAGATGAGGGCCTGGGTCTGGCCGGCAGCGTCGTCGTAGCCGATGGTGAGGAAGTGCTTGCGGCTTTTGGCGAGGAGGAACAGGGGCGAGACGAGGACGGCGGAGACGTAGCGGCGGTCGACTTTCTGGCCGTATTCGAGGGTATGGATGCGGCTGTAGGGGATTTCGACGGTGGCGGATTTCGTGTGGAAGCGGAGGGTGGCGGGATCGGAGGTGACGAGGCGGCCGCCCGCTTTTTCGGCAAAGACGGAAGAGGTGCCGCCGACGTAATCCGCCCGGCCGCCGATGCCGCCGGCAAAGAGGGCGGCGGCCGCGAGGACGGCGAGGAGTTTCATACTGCAGAGGTAGTGGGGGCGCGCGGGAATAATTCTCAGGGATTCTGGGATAATGGCGGCGGATGCTGCGGCGGATACTCGAATCGGGAAGCATGGCGGCGCGGCGGCCGGAGTTGCGCGAGCACTTCGAAACGAACCTGGCCGGGGTGCACGTCATCGGGGATCTGGCCGGGGCGCCGGTGGTGAAACTGGCGATGGAGCAGGGGGCGCAGCTCGGCGCGTACCTGGCGGGGCTGGGGGAGGAGGCCGGGTTCGATTTCGACGTTGTGG
>CAYMTH010000175.1:0-2681 GCA_964393235.1 uncultured Solibacteraceae bacterium
GGAGGGCTTTGTTGGTGGAGACGATGCGCTGGTAGAGGAGGCTTTTCGCGGCGTCGCCGGGGACGATGCCGCGGCGGCCGCCGCCGAGGTCCTTCTTCGCTTCGGCTTCGGTGTCGAGGCGGAGGGGGGACTTGCGGTTGGCGGCGTCGGGGCCGTGGCAGGCGAAGCAGCGGTCCGAGAGGATGGGCCGGATGTCGCGGTTGAACTCGACGGGTTGCGCGGCCACGCAGAGCGCGGCCGCGGCGATCCAAAGGACTTTGGGCATTGTCACCAGCTACGATCTCATCAAAGATCGCGGCGTGCGCGCAACGCCGGGAGGGGGAGGTTAGTCGGTGACGGTGGCTACTTTCTTGCGCGGATCCGGCACGGTGACGCGGGTTTCGTAGACATTCGGGTAGCGGTTCTCGCCTTCGTGGACCATGCCGCCGGTGTTGATGGAGACGCGGAGGATGTATTCGCCGGCGGGCACGCCGGTGATGTCGATCCACTGGCCGACCAGCTGCTTGTAGTACCAGTCGCCCCAGCCTTGCGTGATGCCCTGGAATTCGCAGTCGTAGCCTTTGCTCTTCTGCCCGTCGTACTTGAAGGAGTCCTCGAGGCAGAAGCCCTGCTTCGTGCCGGCCTTGACGGTCTGGCCGTCGAGGGTGACGAGTTCATAGATGGAGAAGTCGCGGAGGTGGTAGTGGCCGTGGCAGGTGTGGAACTGGAAGAAGGAGGCGTAGGGATTGTTGGGATCGGAGCGTCTGCCGATGACGACGTCGCCGCCGCCGCGGTTGAGGATGACGGTATCGAAGCGGAGGAGGCGGCGGTAGCCGGGGCCGCCGACGACGCCTTCGGCGATGGCGCAGTTGTTTTCGTCAAAGAGGCGGTCGACGATTTCGAGCTGGGAGTCGACGCGTTTGGGGTCGATGGTGAGGTCGGGTTTGCCGCCGTTGTCGTAGAGGGGGAACATGCGCGCGACGTCGGTGCGTTGCGCGAGGAGGGCCGGGGTGAGTCAGAGAGCGGCGGCCAGGGAGAGGAGGATTCGCTCATTTAACTTCATGCTTCGTACAGGCGCGAGAGCGGATGCGATATTCTCACGGGTCGGGAATAAATACCGGCGGCGCGGAAACTGTGATATAAAATTTCAGAACACGAGGCACCATTTGACCCAACCCCTAACCGGCGTTTATCCGATTGCGAACACACCGTTCCACCCCGACGGCACGGTGGACTATGACAGCCAGGACCGGCTGATCGACTATCTGCTTGAACAGGGGGCGCACGGGCTCGGGCTGTTCGGGAACGCGAGCGAGGGCTACACGCTGTCGTCGGAGGAGCGGATCGCGCTGATGCGGCGGATCGCGAAGCGGGTGAACGGGCGGGTGCCGCTGGTGGCCTCGTCGGGGCACACGGGGACGGACGCGGCGGTGGCGCTGTCGAAGGAGATGGAAGACCTGGGGGCGGACTGCCTGATGGTGCTGCCACCTTACTTCCTGAAGACCGACGGGGAAGGGCTGATGCACTACTTCGGGGAGATCTCGAAGGCCGTCAAGATTCCGATCATGGTGCAGGACGCGCCGCTGATGACGCAGGTGGCCATGCCGCCGGCGCTGCTGGCGCGGATGGCGCGCGAGATCGAGAACGTGAAGTACGTGAAGGTGGAGGCGCCGCCGACGGCGCCGAAGTGCACGGCGCTGGGGAAGCTGGCGGGGGACAAGCTGACGCTGTTCGGCGGGCTGAACTGCCAGTTCTTCATCGAGGAGTATCAGCGCGGGGCGCGGGGGCAGATGCCGGGATCGGACCGGACGCGCGACCTTGTCGACATCTGGAATCATCTGGAGGCGGGAGAGATGGACGCGGCGTGGGCGCGGTTCACGCGCGTGCTGCCGCTGCTGCGGTTCGAGTTGCAGCCGGGGCTGGGGGTGTCGGCGCAGAAGCATAACCTCGTGGCCGAGGGCGTGATCGCGTCGGCGCACGTGCGGCATCCGACCGCGGCGCTGGAGCCGGAGAGCCTGGCCGAGCTGGCGCACCTGCGGGAGCTGGTGAATCGCACCGAGCCCGCCGCCGTGACACAGGCTTAATTCCATGCAGATCCCGCACCTCCGCTGGTGGATCGCCGCGCTGCTGTTTTTGTCGACGGTCATCAACTATATCGACCGGCAGACGCTCTCCGTGCTTTCGCCCGTGCTGACGAAGGAGCTGGGGCTTTCGCCGATCGAGTACTCGAATATCCTGACGGCGTTTTTGGCCGCGTACACGGTGATGTACGTGGGGTCGGGGTTTCTGGTGGACCGGTGGGGGACGCGGCTGTCGCTGTCGGTGTTCATGGTGTGGTGGTCGCTGGCGAACATGGCGCACGCGTTCGCGCAGGGAGTGTGGTCGCTGGGGCTGTTCCGGTTCCTGCTGGGGATGGGGGAATCGGGGAACTTCATGGCCGCGTTCAAGGCCGTGAGCGAATGGTATCCGGCGAAGGAGCGGGCGTTGATCAACGGGTTGATCAACGGGGGCGCGGCGATCGGCGCGGTGATCGCGCCGCCGGTGATCACGTGGATTCACGCGCATTACGGCTGGCAGCCGGCGTTTGTGGTGACGGGATCGCTGGGGTTCGTGTGGTTGATTTTCTGGATCTACCTGTATCATCCGCCGGAGACGCATCCGCGGATTACGGCCGAGGAGAAGGCTTACGTGCTGGCGGATCC
>CAYMTH010000175.1:2691-8664 GCA_964393235.1 uncultured Solibacteraceae bacterium
CGGCGGGGGCGGCGACGGCGAACTGGAAAGAGCTGCTGCGGCACGAACAGACGTGGGGGCTACTGCTGGCGCGGTTCTTCAGCGATCCGGTGTGGTGGTTCTATCTGTTCTGGCTGCCGAAGTACCTGGTGGAGCAGCGCGGGTTCACGATGATCGAGATGGGCATGCTGGCGTGGATGCCGTACCTGACGGCGGACACGGGCGCGATCGTGGGCGGGTGGCTGAGCGGGAAACTGATTGCGCGGGGGAAGGACCCGATCTCGGCGCGGATGCTGGTGATGCTGCCGTTCGCGATGGTGATGCCGCTGTCGCTGGCGGTGAACCACGTGAGCGACCGGACGGTGACGCTGACGCTGATTTGCATCGTGACGTTCGCGCACATGGGCTGGAAGGCGAACCAGACGACGCTGACCAACGACGTGTTTCCGAAGCCGGTGGTGGGGACGGTGGCGGGGATTCTGGCGTTCGGCAACGGGCTGGGCGGCACGCTGTTCACCTGGATGACCGGGTACGTCGTGCAGTGGTTCGGCTACGAGGCGATCTTCGCGCTGATGAGCGTGCTGCACCCGCTGAGCTATTTCATTGCGCGGCGGCTGGTGCGGCGGCCGCTGGCTTCCTAGGAATTAACTTTGGGTTTCCCAAGCCTGCATCAACGAGTCCTTGGCGCGGCCGATGTGCTTGCGGACGGCGGCCTGCATGCGGGGGACGTCCTTGGCCTTGAGGGCGGCGACGATCTCTTCGTGCTCGGCCTGCTCGACTTCGAAGCGGCGGGCGATTTCGCGGGCCGGGGTGGGGTCGGGCTCGGTGTGGCGTTCGGCGGCGTGGATGCGGGCGATGGTGAGGTGGGCGTTGAGGCCTTTGTAGATTTCGGTGAGGCGGCGGTTGCCGGCGGCTTCGATCAACAGCATGTGGAGTTCGCTGTTAGCCTTTTCGTGCTTGCGGAGGGACTCTTCGCTGGTGACGGGGCGGCGGAGGAGGTCGAGGAGGTCGTCGAGCTTCTTGAGGTCGGTGGGGCGGACGGCGTCGATGGCGCGTTCGGCGGCGAGGCACTCGAGGGCGACGCGGACGTCGAAGGTGGCTTCGATGTCTTCGAGGGAGAGCGTGGCGACGAAGGTGCCGCTGCGGGGTTTGATTTCGATGAGGCCTTCGGTGGCCAGCTGTTGAATGGCGTGGCGGACGGGCGTGAGGCTCACGCCGAGGCGGTCGGCAATTTCGTCGACCTGCAGCCGCTCGCCCGGCTTAAAGTGGCGGTTGAGAATGGCGTCACGCAAGTTTTCGTAAACTTCATCGGTCGCGCGTTTCCGGGTCAGGCGGCGTAGCGGCATGGAAAATCTCTATTGTATATGCGGATTGAATCAATAACTGCAATTCCTGTTCGATTGCCGCGCGATTTCGCGACGGCGCAGGGGACGGCCGGGACGCCGACGACGCTGAGCGGGGCGGGCGACTACCGGTGGTCGACGGCGTATCCGGTGCTGTACTCGGTGAATTTCGAGACGGCGCTGGTGCGGGTGCGGCTGTCGAACGGGATGACGGGATGGGGCGAGGCGCAGGCGCCGCTGGCGCCGGAGGTGGCGTGCGCGATCGTGAATCTGCTGCTGCGGCCGGCGCTGGAGGGGGTGGAGTTCGGGGGCACGGCGGAGGAGATCGGCGCGCTGTGGGAGCGGATGTACGCGACGATGCGCGTGCGGGGGCAGAACGGCGGGTTCATGATCGACGCAATCGCGGGCGTGGACATCGCGCTGTGGGACCTGGCGGGGCAGATGGCGGGCAAGCCGGTGTGCGCGCTGCTGGCGGAGGCGCCGAAGCGGCGGATTCCGGCGTATTTGAGCGGGACGTCGGGGGCGACGCCGGCGGCGCGGGCGGCGTTCGCGGCGCGGTACGCCGACGAGGGGTTGGGGCTGGTGAAGCTCTATTACGAATCGGAATGGGCGGATTTGCTGGCGATCGCGGATGCGCTGCCGGCGGGGATGCGGTTCGCGGTGGACGCGCTGTGGCATATGCCGCCGGGGGAGGCGGTGGCGATGGGGCGGGAGCTCGACGCGCGGAATGCGCGGTGGCTGGAGTGTCCGTTGTATCCGGAAGAGGTGGAAGCGCATGTGGCGCTGGCGGCGGCGATCCGGACGCCGATCGCGATCGGGGAGAGTTATCGAACGCTGCGGGAGTTGGAGCCGCTGCTGGGGATCGCGGGGGTGTTGCAGCCGGATCTGGGGCGGTGCGGGATTACGGGATCGGCGCGGATCGCGCGGGCGTTCGGCGGGGAGGTGGTGCCGCACCTGAGCATCGCGATGGGCCCTCAAATTGCGGCGGCGCTGCACTTCGCGGCGGCGATGGGGAACTGTCAGCTGTGCGAGTTCAACCCGAACGTGCTGGACACGGCGAACGCGTTTCTGGCCGAGCCGCTGGTGCGGGAGGGCGGGCATTACGCGACGCCGGAGCGGCCGGGGCTGGGGATTGTCTGGAACGAACGGGCGGAGGCGCTGCTCAGTTAAGGCCGGCGCGGCGGAGGCTCTGTTCGAAGAGGGCGGTGCGTTTTTCCATCAGCTCGGCCATGGAGGCGAAGGCGGCGTTGAAGGCGAAGAAGCGGCGGCGGCCGCCGGGTTCGCGGACGAAGCCGACGACCCAGCCGGTGAGGCCGGCTTCGCGGTCGGTGCAGGCGCCGGTTTTGAAATAGAGTTCGCGCGGGCCGGCGGCGGGCTGGCGCATGAAGCCTTCGACGGCGGCGACGTTGGCGGGGGTGAGGCCGTAGGTGTTGCGGAAGAGACGGTCGAGGAACTCGACCTGTTCGACGGGCGAGATGCGGAGCGCGCCGCCGACCCAGAAGGTTTCGGGCCAGCCGGAGGCGTCGCGATTGCCGTAGTCGAAGCGGTCGAGGAAGGCGCGCATGTTGGCGGGGCCGACGCGGCGGGCGAGTTCCTTGAAGTACCAGACGGCGGAGGCGCGGAAGGCGGAGCCGAGGTCGTGGTCGCGGGACCAGGCGTCGAGCCAGAAGCCGGGGGTGCGGTGGCGGGCGGGATCGAACGGGATGACGTGGGAGGGCGAAGGAATGACGCCGGTTTCGAGGCCGATGACGGCGTTGGGGATCTTGAAGGTCGAACAGGGGGAGCGGCGGCGGCGGGCGCGGGCGGGGCCCTCCTCGACCTTGGCCACGCCGCCTTCGGGGAGCGTGACGAAGGCGACGTCCTGCGCGCCGGCGGCGAGGGCGGCGAGGAGCCAGAGCGACTTCATGGCCAGAGCCCCGCGCGGCGGAGGCGGTCCTTGCCGAGTTCGATGCGGCGGGAGAAGATGTCGTCTATGTTTTGGGCGCCGGCGCTCATGGTGAAGTAGGTGCGGCCGCCGGGGGAATCGACGAAGCCGGCGAGCCAGACTTCGGGGCCGGCGTCTCGGTCGGTGCAGGCGCCGGTCTTGCAATAGAGCGTACGGCCGGCGGCGGCGTCCTGCTTCATGAACGACTCGACGGCGGCGACGGTGGAGGGCTTCAAGCCGAAGTCGTTGCGGAAGAGGCGGTCCATGAACTCGACCTGTTCGACGGGGGAGACGCGGAGGGAACTGCCGAGCCAGAAGGGGTCGGACCAGCCGGAGATGTCGCGGTTGCCGTATTGGAAACGGTCGAGGAGGGCTTGCATTTTTTCGCGGCCGACGCCGCTGGCGATTTCGCGGAAGTACCAGATGGCGGAGACGCGGAAGGCGGAGCGGAGGTCCTGGTCGCGGGCCCATTCGGCGGGCCAGAATTTTTGCGTGCGGTGTTTGGCGTCGTCGTACTTGAGGACGTGATCGGGCGAAGGGATGAAGCCGGTGTCGAGGCCGATGGCGGCGTTGGGAATTTTGAACGTCGAACAGGGGGCGAGGCGGAGGCGGGCGCGTTTTTCGCCCTCGTGGATGGTGACGGGGCCGCCGGCCTTCTTGGTGACAAAGGCCACGTCCTGTGCGGGGAGCAGCGCGGGCAGTATGATCCAGAGTAAGAGCCGCATCATGCCATTATCCCGCCGCACTTTTCTGGCCGCCTTCGCTTCCGCCCCGCAAAAGCCCATTCTCACCCACGAACATATCCTGGTGGACTTTATCGGGGCGAAGCAGGCGTCGCGGTCGCGCTACGACCGCGACGAGGTTTTTCGCATCGCGCGGCCGCACCTGGAGGCGTTGAAGCCGCACGGGGTGGTGCGGTTTCACGAGTGCACGCCGAACTTCGTGGGGCGGGATCCGGTGCTGCTCGACCGGTTGGAGCAGGCGACGGGGATCGAGATCTGGACGAACACGGGGTTGTACGCGGCGCGGAACTTTCTGTTTCTGCCGGACTATGCGCATACGGAATCGGCGCGGCAGCTGGCGAACCGGTGGATCCGGGAGGCGCGGCGGGGCGTGGAGGGGAAGAAGCCGCGGTTCATCAAGATCGGCGTGGACCGGGGGCCGCTGCCGGAGTTGAGCCGGAAGATCGTGACGGCGGCGGCGTACACGTCGCGGGAGACGGGGCTGCCGGTGTGCGCGCACACGGGGGACGGGGCGGCGGCGCGGGAGGAGCTGGAGATTCTGGTGCGGGAGAAGGTGGCGCCGTCGAAGTTCATCTGGGTGCATGCGCAGAACGAGACGAACCTGGCGGTGCAGGAGGAGCTGGCGCGAGCGGGGGCGTGGGTGTCGCTCGATGGGATTTCGCCGGGCGGGCGGGACCACCATTTGAAATGCGTGCGGAACCTGGCGGCGAAGGGGCTCGCCGGGCGCGTGCTGATCTCGCACGACGCGGGCTGGTATCACGTCGGGGAGCCGGGCGGCGGGCGGTTCCGCGGGTTCACGTATCTTTTCACGGACTTTTTGCCGCAGCTCGACGCGGGGCTGGCGGCGCAGTTGATCGCGGTGAATCCGCGGGTGGCGTTCGACTAAGTCCGCTTGTGCGGGGAGCGGGCGGCGAGCCAGAGGCGGAGGCTGTTCGGGAGCTTCGGATAGAGGTGGACGAACCAGCGGTAGCGCCAGTCGGGCACGACGTAGAGGCGGCCGGCGGCGAGGGCGTCGAGGGATTCGCGGACGACGTCTTCGGCGCGGAGCCAGAGGGTTGACGCCACCTTGTTGCGATCGGAGCCGAGGACGTCGTGGAACTCGGAATAGGTGAAGCCGGGGCAGAGAGCCTGGATGGCGACGCCGGGGGCGGTGCGGCGCATTTCGAGATAGAGGCCTTCGCTGAAGGCGGTCATCCAGGCCTTGGTGGCGCAGTAGCTGACGTTTTCGACGCTGCGGCCGAAGCTGGCGACGGAGGCGACGTTGATGATGCCGCCGGCGTTGCGGGCGGTCATGGCGGGGAGGACGGCGCGGCTGAGGCGGACGGTGGCGAGGACGTGGAGGCGGTGCATCTCCATCTGGCGGTCGAGGGCGGTTTCGTGGAAGAGGCCTTTGGTGCCGAAGCCGGCGTTGTTGACGAGGAGGGCGGGGCGGGCGGCTTCAAGGCGGGCGGCGACGCGTTCGAGGGCGGCCTCGGAGGCGAGGTCTTCGACGAGGGTATCGGCGTTGCCGAGCTGGGTGGCGAGCTCGCGGAGGCGGTCCTCGCGGCGGGCGATGAGGAGGAGATCGTAGCCGCGGGCGCGCAACTGCCGCGCGAACTCCGCGCCGATGCCGGCCGATGCGCCGGTTATGACTGCGAGTGCCATCTCCTGGTATTCTCGCCCAAAGGGCCGCCGCGCATGTCTCCGCTCCAATTCACGACGCCGTGGGCGCCAGCATGGGCGCTGCCGGCGGTGCTGTTCGTCGCGGCGCCGTTCGTGTACTATTCGCGGCAGACGCGGGTATTCCTGCCGTTTCTGGCGATTCTGGCGTATTGGGCGGCGGCGGCGATCGCCAACCGGCGGCACGTGGAAGTGACGGCGGCGGGGGTGACGATCCGGGATCTGCCTCTGCCGGTGGGGTTTGGCGCTTCCCTGCCCCGGGCGGCGATTGCGCGGGTGTCGTCGCGGTCGAATTGGTGCCTCCGCTGAATAGCGAAGGATTTGC
>CAYMTH010000176.1:0-8662 GCA_964393235.1 uncultured Solibacteraceae bacterium
TCAACCACTTCGCCATCGGCCTCGGCTTCCCCCTCTTCAGCCTCCACGACGGTTGGTTCGGCCCCGCCTACGGTCTCCTCGCCGCCTGCTTTGCCTTCGCCGTCTCCATCTCCATCTCCGGCCTCGCCATCCGCCGCATGGTCGTCCAGCCTAAGTGGCTCGGCAAAGTCAGCTATGAGTCCGGCTTCATCGCCCTCCTCGCCGCCGCCCTCATGGTGACCTACCTCCTCGACTACGTCCTCCAACCCGTCGAAACCGCCTACCACCTCATCTGGTGGCTCCACACCGCCGCCCTCCTCATCTTCCTCCCCCTCATCCCCCATACCAAACACCTCCACCTCGTTCTCAGCCCCCTCACCGTCTTCCTCTCTCGCGGCCGCTTCTCCGCCATCCCGCCCCTCGCCGGCGACGAGGACTTCGGCCTCGTCCAGTCCAAAGATGTCACCCGCCTCGTCACCCTCCAGGCCTTCTCCTGCGTCGAGTGCGGCCGCTGCACCGAGCACTGCCCCGCCAACAACACCGGCAAATCTCTGAACCCCAAGGAGATCATCCTCGGCCTCCGCGCCCACCTCAACGAATTCGGCGTCGCCGGCGAAGAAAACCTCCTCGGCAAACACATCGCCCAGGAGGACATCTTCCAGTGCACCACCTGCGGCGCCTGCGAAAACCAGTGCCCCGTCGGCATCGAACACCTCCCCATCTTCATCGGCCTCCGCCGCGGCGCCGTCAACACCGGCGCCTGGGAAGATGACTACGGCGGCAAGCTCTTCCTCAACCTCGAACGCTACGGCAACCCCATGGGCTTCTCCGCCTCCGAGCGCGACAAGTTCATCAAGAAACTCGAACTCCCCCTCTTCGACGGCACCCAGGAGTACGCCCTCTGGATGGGCTGCATGGGCTCCTATGACCCCCAGGGCCGCGAAATCGTCGCCTCCCTCGTCAAAGTCCTCCGCCATCACAAGATCTCCTTCGGCGTCTTGAAAAAGGAGCGCTGCTCCGGCGACTCCGCCCGCCGTCTCGGCAACGATCTCCTGTTCCAAACCCTCGCCGAACAGAACATCTCCGCCCTCGAAAAGGCGAAAAAGGTGCTCTCCACCTGCCCCCATTGTGTCCGCACCCTCGGCGAGGACTACAAGGAGTTCGGCGCCAACATCCCCATCGAGCACCACTCCGCCCTCCTCGCCCGCCTCCCCGGCCCCGAGAAGCCCGACACCAAGCGCGTCGTCTACCACGACCCCTGCTACCTCGGGCGCTACCAGAACATCTACGACGAACCCCGCGCCGTCGCCGCCCAGTCCGGCCGCCTCGTCGAAGCCCCCCGCCACGGTGAGCGCAGCTTCTGCTGCGGCGCCGGCGGCGGCCTCGCCTTCCTCGGCGAAGAAAAGGGCACCCGCGTCAATCACGAACGCGCGCGCGAGCTCGCCGCCACTGGAGCCGATGTCGTCGCCGCCGCCTGCCCCTTCTGCAACACGATGTTCCGCGACGGCCTCGCCGCCGCCGCGGGCGAAAAGGCGCCCCAACTCCTCGATATCGCACAAATTGCCGCCGCCCGGCTCCCCGATTAGCCCTTTCTGTGGTATCCTGTCATTTGGCCGTCGCGATCGACCGGCCCCGAGTGGGCGCGTAGCTCAATTGGCAGAGCAACTGACTCTTAATCAGTAGGTTGAAGGTTCGATTCCTTCCGCGCTCACCACTCACCTTCCTCATCCCCGCCATTCCCGGCGGCGGTCCTTCCGTCCGCGCACCCCGAGCCCCCGTTACAACCGGGTTTCAATTCCCTTATAATCCTCCAATCTAGAATTCACGCCCTGTTCACTACCTTGTCAGGACAGGACGTCATACTACCGGGGAGTTGAAACCATGCTAGTTCGCAACACCGCCCTCGTGGCCGTCGCCACACTCTGCGCCTTCGCGCAGTCCTTCACCGGCCGCATCGTCGGCACCGTCACCGACTCCTCCGGCGGCCTCGTCGGCGCCGCCCAGATCAAGGCCACCGAGGTCGCCACCAACCGCACCGTCGTCACCACCACCAACTCCGACGGCAACTTCGCCCTCAACGAACTCCCCCGCGGCGAATACTCCCTCGAAATCGCCGCCCCCGGCTTCAAGAACTCCCTCCGCAAAGGCGTCCAACTCGCCATCGGCCAGCAGGCCCGCGTCGATGTCCGCCTCGAGGTCGGCTCCGTCTCCGAATCCGTCGAGGTCGTCGCCGACGCCTCCCTCCTCGAAACCGTCGATTCCGTCGTCGGCAAGGTCGTCGACAACAAGCGCATCACCGAACTCCCCCTCAACTCCCGCAACGTCTTCTCCCTTCTCTACCTCACCCCAGGCGTCACCGGCTCGGTCAGCTCCACCTACTCCACCGGCTTCGGCATCAACGGCGCCCGCAACTCCATGCTCGACATCCTCGTCGACGGCGTCTCCACCGCCCATCCCACCGTCAACGGCTTCTCCGGCAACTCCACCTTCCCCCCCGTCGAGGCCATCGCCGAGTTCAAGGTCCTTGGCTCCAACTACTCCGCCGAGTTCGGCCGCTCCAACGGCGGCATCGTCAACGTCGTCTACAAGTCCGGCACCAACGCCCTCCACGGCAGCCTCTTCGAGTTCCTCCGCAACTCCAAGCTCGACGCCAACGACTTCTTCAACAACCGCCAGGGCCGCCGTCTCGGCAGCTTCAAGCGCAACCAGTTCGGCGGCATGGTCAACGGCCCCATAAAGAAGGACAAAACCTTCTTCCTCGCCAGCTACGAGGGCCTCCGCGAACGCTCCTCCGCCAACACCTCCACCTCCGTCCCCACCGAGCTCCAGCGCCGCGGCGACTTCTCCCAAACCCGCGCCGCCAACGGCGCCGCCGTCAATATCTTCAACCCCTTCACCACCCGCGCCCAGGGCACCGGCTTCGTCCGCGACCCCTTCCCCGGCAACGTCGTCCCCGCCTCCATGATGGACCCCGTCGCCGTCAACTCCATGAAGTACTTCCCCCTCCCCAACACCGTCTTCAACGCCGTCACCAACCTCAATAACTTCTTTAACGTCGGCGCCCGCTCCTTCGACCAGAACCAGATCGACGGCCGCGTCGACCATAACCTCACCGACAAACAACGCATCTTCGGCCGCTTCTCCTGGCGCGAAAATCTCGACTCGCCCCCCATGTACTTCCCCCAGGAAATCACCATCGCCGAAGGCCGCGTCAACCAGGGCGTCCGCCAGCCCTCGGCCTCCATCGACTACACCAACGCCCTCTCCCCCACCAGCGTCTGGACCATGCGCGCCGGCTTCTCCCGCTCCCTGTTCGACTTCGACAATCAGGGCCTCGGCTTCAAACCCTCCTCCCTCGGCCTACCCGCCGCCATCGATTCCGTCGTCGACCGCCAGATGTTCCCCCGCATCGGCCCCTCCGGCTTCGTCAGCCTCGGTGGCAACGACCACCGCTTCAGCACCTTCAACACCTACACCCTCCTCTCCAACCTCTCCAAGACCACCGGCAACCACTCCCTCAAAGCCGGCTGGGAAGGCCGCATGATCCGCGTCAACGTCTGGGAGGCCCGCTCCGCCGGAACCTTTAACTTCGCCCAAGGCTTCACCCAGGGCCCCAACCCCAACACCGCCTCCGCCACCGCCGGCAACAGCATCGCCTCCCTCCTGCTCGGCACCGGCACCACCGGCAACGTCCTCATCCGCAACTGGAAGAACGTCGCCTCCCAGAGCTTCTACCACGCCTTCTACCTCCAGGACGACTGGCGCATCACCAAGAAACTCACCCTCAACATCGGCCTCCGCTACGAAGTCGACCTCCCCCGCACCGAACGCTACAACCGCTTCAACTGGCTCGATCCCAATGCCGTCTCGCCCCTCTCGGGCAAGGTGCCCGGCATGGGCGAAATCCGCGGCGGCGTCAAGTTCGTCGGCGTCGATGGCAACCCGCGCACCCAGTTCAACAAGGATCTGAACAACTTCGCCCCCCGCATCGGCTTCGCCTACCAGGTCGATTCCAAGACCGTTGTCCGCGCCGCCTACGGCCACTTCTTCGGGCCCTCCCGCCAGGCCGCCCAAGGCACCGTCGGCCCCTTCGGCTTCCGCGTCGAATACCCGTGGGTCACCACCACCGACGGCATCACGCCCTTCAACCGTCTCTCCAACCCCTACCCCGAAGGCTTCGCCGGCGTCCCCGGCGCCGCCGACGGTCTCCTCACCCAGGCCGGCGCCAACCTGCAGGCCTTCCTCCAGGACTCCCCCTCCCCCTGGAACATGATGTGGAACTTCACCATCCAGCGGGAACTCCCCGCCGGCGTCCTCCTCGAATCCACCTACATCGGCAACCGCGGCCTCTACCTCAGCCGCAGCGGCGAAGGCGGCATGGAGCTGAACCAGCTCGATCCCCGGCACCTCGCCCTCGGCTCCGCTCTGAATCAGACGGTGCCGAATCCCTTCTTCGGCATCGTCAACAACGGCATCCACCTCTCCCGCACCATCGCCCGCGGCCAACTCCTCCGCCCCTTCCCGCAGTTCACCAACGTCCAGCCGCTCTATGACGCCGGCGCCAACTCCAACTACCACTCCTGGCAGAACACCTTCCGCCGCCGTTTCGCCCAGGGCTTCATGTTCGAGGGCAGCTACACCTGGGCGAAGATGCTCGACGACGGCGACAGCCACCAGAACACCTTCGACGTCGCCGCCAGCCGTTCGCTTTCTTCTCAGGACGTCGCCCACCGCTTCGTCACCAGCGTCCTCTACGACCTCCCCATCGGCCGCGGCCGCAAGCTCGACACCGGCGACTCGGCGTTCATGAACGCGCTCCTCGGCGGTTGGCAGTTGAACGGCATCGTGACCTATCAGTCCGGCACGCCGCTCCAACTGTCGGCCAACAACACCTCCGGCCTCTTCGCCGCCCGCACCCAGCCCAACAGCGCCGGCTTCAGCGGCAAAAAGACCGGCCGCGTCCAGGACCGCCTCGACGCCTACTTCGTGACGAGCGCCTACACCCAGCCCGCCGCCTTCCAGTTCGGCAACCTCGGCCGTTCCCTTCCCGACGTTCGTGAAGACAGAACCCGCAACTGGGACATCTCGCTCTTCAAGCAGTTCCGGGTCAAAGAACGGTTCAACGTCCAGTTCCGCACCGAGTTCTTCAACGCCCTGAACACCGTCCGCTTCAGCGCCCCGAACACCTCGGTCGTTTCGAACGCCTTCGGCACCGTCACCGGCCAGGCCAACGCCCCCCGCCAGATCCAGTTCGGCCTCAAGCTACTCTGGTAACCCATTCCTCCTGTCCGGCCGGGCGCCGCGTCACCGCGGCTTCCCCGCCGGTGGAGCCGGCAATCACGCACCCGCGCTATAGGTCGCCACCACCTCGATCGGTCCGGCGATGTGCCTGTTGAACTCATCCAGTTCCTCCGCCGGAATCCAATACTCCCGATGGAGCCTCGAACCAGCGACTTGCACCGGAAACCGCGCCAGATACTCCTGCTCCACCTCGAACCGCAACACATGGCCCCCCCCGTCTCTGGTATTCCAGTCCCGGGCGATCTGCGTCGCATACTCTTCGGTGAGCACCGGATAAAAGATCGGCTGCTCCGGCAATCGCGGCGGAAACGCCCGCCAGCCGGAGGCGCGGATCAATTCGAGCTCCGCCTGCCCGACAGGGCGAAACAAGGTGACGGTCAGCGGATTGGACATACTCCCGCTACTGTATCCCGCCACCATGCATGGGATGCAATCTACAAAAAAACGATCCACTCGCAGCGACCGCGGCCTGTTGTTCGGCCTCGTCCTGACGTCGTGCCGGCGCTCAAAAACAATGAATTGCTAGTAAGGTCGCAGCGCCCCCATCACCCCGCTCACCCCGAACACCGTCGCGCCCACGCCCACGCCTCCCTTGCAGTCCTTCGGCGGCACCGTGCAGGTGGAACTCGGACACTCCGCCGCCCAGAACATGAACCCCAGCATCCCTGCCGTCGCCCCCGCGATCTTCGGCTCCACCGTCTGGACATACGTCCCTGTCTTGTATTCCAGTGAGTCATAAAAAGCCAGACACTCCGGCGCCACCTTCCGCCCGTCGATCAAGTACAAACTCCCCGTGAACTTCGCCGGCGCCAGCGGCGGAATCGGCGGCGCATACTGCGGCTTCCCGTCGATGTGCTCCTGCCAGTTCGCCGTCGCCTCCGCCGCGCTCCGCGGCTGCCGCGCCGGCACCATCGCGTTCGCGTAGTCCAGCACCGGCGGCTTGTCGATGTTCAGCCAGTCCGCCGTCGCCTTCCGCGTCAGGTCGATCAGCCACCGGGCCCCCGCCGCGAGGTCGATCGTCAGCCGCGCCGCGTGATTCACGCCGGTCGCGTCATAAGGAATTTCCGCCCGGTACGCGTCGATGAACGCCTGCAGCCCCTCCAGGTTGGGCCTCCGGCTCTCTTCGTAATCGATCTCGATCCCCACGCCCATCCGCTGCGCCACCTCGGCCGCGTTCTTCCCCAGCGTCGTCGCCTTCTCCGTCGTCGAAATCGCGTTGTTCCAATCGCTCACGTAAGTGATCCCACCGATCGACAGCATCACCCGAATGTTCCGGTTCTTGAAAAAATCCACCACCGCCTGCGTCATCCCCCGCGGCACGCCGTTCAGATTCCCCGCGTCCGTCGTCTTGTTCAACAGCTTCAGCGGGTTCACGAAACTCAGCACCACCAGGTTCACCGACGGCTGCCCCGCCGCATCCCCCCGGTTCACCAGCCAGTCGTTCTTCGCTGCAAAATCCGCCATCTGCCGCTCGCTCGCCCAACTGCACCCGTCGTTGCTGCACAGCCACGCCCCGTACACCGAAACGGGCGCCCCGCAAACCACCGTACCCGCCAGCATCAGCATAAGACCGCGTATCCAGAGCATATTGCACCTCTTTCACCCGCAGTCTACGCCCAACTCCGCCCAAAGAACAGCACCGGCCATCATGGTAAAAAGAACCATGCCCGAACCCGTGATCGACGTCTGCTACGACGCCGGCTACTTCGACAAGGACGAACAGGGCTGGTGCGCCCGCTGGCATCAGATCAAGGAGGAAAACGGCGTCGTCACCGTCGGCGAATGGGGCGACGACAACGGCATGCGCGGCTACAACGAATCGAAAACCTACCGCCGCGGCCCCTTCCTCGCAGAACTCGGCCTCATCCGCCTGCTCGACCACCTCGGCCGCCCCGCCGCCTACTTCGACGTCGCCACATCCCAAATCGTCTCCGCCGCCGCACAGGACAGCATCCGCTTCGTCCCCCCGCCCGATTACGCCGCCCCCGACGCCCTCCCCCACCTCGCCGCCATCCTCCTCCCCGTCGCCCGCGCCATCGGCATCGCCGACCCGGCCATCCCGCCGAACTTCGCCCTCCCCCCACTCACCCCCAGCCCCACCTGCGAAGGCGCCGTAGAGGCCAAGGCCGTCTGGCAATCCCCCTCCGCCCGCTGGTCCTGGCTCCGCCGCGTCCTCTCCAACGGCGACCCCCAACTCGACCTCGTCATCGAACACGCCGGCCGCCGCGTCTCCGTCTTCGCCCAGTCCCCGGACTACGCCTGGTTCCTCCTCTGCGGCTCACCCGAAGACGTCCGCCCCGCCCCGGTCCAGCAGGCCCGCCAGACCGCCATCGCCGTCTGGTCCGGCCCGCGCTAACCCACCTCCTCGTTCGCCCGCCGCAGCAGCGACCGCATCTGCGCGATGCAGTACGCCACCCCCGCCCGCTTCATCCCCTTGTCCCCCGCGAAATCCGGCACGTGGTCCGGCACGATCGTCCCGTTGAACTTCACCTGCCGCAGCGCCTTCATGACGGCGTACATGTCCATGTATCCGTCTTCCGGGAAAGTCTCATGGAACCGCGGCAGCGGCGACGACACGTTCCGGTAATGCACATCGACGATCTTCCCCCGCCCCCCGAAATCTTTGATCATTCGGAAGACGTCTTTCCCCATCTGCGTCCCGCCCTCGCTCCACGTCCCGACGCAGAACGTCAGCCCCCAGTGCTTCGAGTTCCCCGCGATCTTCTCCGCCCGCGCGTACCCGTCGTAGTGCACGAACACCTTCGCCACCCCGTTCATCTTCGCCAGCGGCGGATCGTCCGGATGCAGCGCCAGCCGCACATCGGCCTTCTCGGCCACCGGCAGCACGGCCTTCATGAAGTAGGTGTACGTCGCCCAGATGTCCTCGGCCGAATACTCCCGCTCGAACGCCTGCTTTTCCACCTTCTTCCGGAAATCCTCCACCGAAAACTCCCGCGCCCGGTAACCACCAGGCGTCTCGATCATCGCCGTCGTGTACGTGTTCGCCGGGTGCCAGTCATAGTTCGCCGCCGGAATCCCCAGCCGCCCGCAGTCCCGCAAGAACTGGCAGTACGTCTCGATGATCTCGTCCCGCCGCCCCCGCCCCAACTGCACGTCCAGGTGCCGGTAGGCGTAGTGCACGCCGCTGAAGATTTTCATGTTGAACCGCGCCAGCCGGTCCACCGTCGCCTTCATGAACTCGTACGGCGCCGCCTCCCCGAACTCGATCCGGCACCAACGCACCCCCAACTGCCGCAGAAATGCCAGATCCTCGTCCGTCAGAGAACGGATCACCATCCGGTGCGAGAGCTTGATGTTCCCCGGGTCATTCTCGTCGATCTTCGGTTTGGCCGCGGCCGCCAGGGCCGCCGCCGGCAAAGAG
>CAYMTH010000177.1:0-449 GCA_964393235.1 uncultured Solibacteraceae bacterium
CGGGCTATCGGCCGGAATGCAAGAGGCAGACCACTCCCTTTGGTAGTCTTTTTTCAACCACCACCATATATTGTGCTACAGCTTCCACCGGACCACAAGGACGTACCGGTCCGCCCCCCGCGCCGGATCGTCCACCTGGACCCGCGCCGTGAACCCGTTGGCCGCCGACGGCATCTCGATCAGCTTCCAAGACCCCCGCCCCCGGTTCTTCCGCACCTCGAACTCGGCCATCGCCTGCTCCGGGATCGGCCCGCCCGAGCATCCGATCGACGTCTCCCGCTCCGCCTGCCCGTTCAATACCTGATAGGAAGCCGTCTCCCCTTTGAGCGAGATGACCATCGAGCCGTCGATGACGGCCTCCAACTGGCACGTCCCCTCCCGCGCCCCCGCCACCGGGACCGCAGCCGGCGCCGCCGGAGCCTGCGCCACCGGCGCGGCCGCCTCCCCGA
>CAYMTH010000177.1:459-8652 GCA_964393235.1 uncultured Solibacteraceae bacterium
TCCCGCGCCCCGGCAACGGGCACCGGAGCCGGAGCCGCCGGGGCCACCGGGGCAGCCGGCGCCACCGGCGCCGCCTCCCCAACGCCCAGGAACGGGTTGTACAGATAGTCCAGCGCCACCTCCGCCCCCGCCGGGAAGGTCACGTTCTTCGTCGCCGCATAGGCCGGGTCCAGCGCCCACTGCCCCGTATTTAGCACCTTCCCCCGCCGCGTCCGCTCGTCGTGCCAGCCCCAGAACGGCTTGGCCTTGTTCGCCCCGTGCTTCCGGCCCCAGAACGAGCCCATGTACCGCTGCCCGCCCCCGGGGCGCCCCCCGAACGGCTGATACTCATAGGCCGCGTCGAAGGTCTTCTCCCCGTTGCTCTCCCGCGCCATCCGCCACCAGGTGTCCTCGATCGGCACCAGGTCGTAGCCCACGTTCCGGTCGTTGGCGTGCGCCGCCCGCTCCGCCACGCCCTTATACACGAACGTGATCCCCGTCCCCTCCTTGAAGTCGTTCCGCGCCGCCGAGTAGGTCGAGATCCGCGCCCCGGTGCCCAACGCCCCGTGCCCGCCCGCCTCCAGGAAGACCATCGGCCGGTGCCCCTCGTACAGGTCGATCTTCGCGTCGATGTCGTGCGCCCCCTTCCGGATCCGGCTGTCGTTCGTATAGCTGTAGACGTTGTTGTGCGCCAGGGTCTCCATCAACTCCAGCACCCCGAACGGGCTGCCGTCCTTCCGGATCGTCAGGATGATGCCCTCGTTGTCGTTCTCATGGCACGTCCCGGCGATGCAGTTGTCCGAATAGTCCCGCGGATGGAAGAAGTTGTAGTGCAAGAACCAGTGCGACCGCGTCTCCACCGCCGCATAGTACACGTAGGCCTGCGACGACCCCGTCTCCATGTTGTCCCAGTTGTTCTCCCCGTTCCAGTCGCCGTCGAAGTCGAACCGCGTCGGGACGTCGGCCTTCGGCTGCCACCAGGTCTCCTGCGCGACGAACGGCGCCCAGTGCTCGGCCAGCTTCCGGTACCGGTTGTTGTCGGTCATCTGCGGGAAGCTCTGCTTCTCGGCCACCTTCCGCGACGGCGCGTCCGCCGCCACCGTCACCTGCGCCGACCCGCGGATCGACTTGAACTCCGCCTCGATCGTATACGTCCCCGGCTGCATCGGCGCCGTATAGAGCACCGCGTCCTTCACCACGAACTGCCCCGAGACGTTTTGAAAGATCGACGCGAACCCGCCCGACCCCGTGTTCACATAGCCCCCGTCATCGGCCCCCTGCCACCGCAACGGCTTCGACGCCGCCCCCTGCCCCGCCGCCACCTTCACCGTCGCCGCCTCCCGCAGCCGCCCCGTCGACTTCGACCCGTCCTTCGCGGTCGCCTCCCCCCACACCTGCACCTGCACCGCAATCGACTCGCCCGGCCGCACCCGCGCCTCCGGGTCGAACTTGAACCTCAGTTCCTTCGGTTCCGTCGATTGGGCAAAAGCGGCCGCCGCCGCTACGCATAGCAGGATAAAGGGTCTCACACCGCCTATTATGCCCGGGCCGTCAGGGCGCCAGCAAAAGCCGCTCCCGCGCCGCCGCCTCCACCGCCCCCCGCGTGTACGGCATCGGATGATACCGCCCCGCCGCCCAGTCCCCCGCCAGATCGGCATAGTGCGGGCTCGCCGGGTCGCCCGACTCCCCCGGAAAGTTGGTCATCCGCGACTTGTCCCAGTCCCCGACATCGAGGATCATCCGGAAGCTCGCCCCGGTCGTCGCCCGAAACCCCGGCCCCGCCGCCACGTTGATCGTCGTCGAATCGCCGCCCACCGGCAGCGGTCCCCGCCCCCACTCTTTGACCTCCGCCGGATGCCGCAGGTCGACGAAGTGCAGGTTCCCGTACCGCCACCGCCGCCGGTCCGGCCCCAGCGCCGTCTCGAACTCGCCGACGGTCGCGTCCAGCGTCTTCTGCAGCAGGTCCGGCCGCCCCACCCGCTCCAGCGTCCGCAGCGCCAGCTCCGTCGTCGTCGCCAGCCCGGGCTGGGTCTCGACCACCGCCACCGTCAACCGCGACAGCCACATCAGGTAGATCGCCGCCTCCACCGAATCGGCCCGCATCCGGCAGTCCCACGCCTTGAGCAGCGGCAGCACCTCCGCCGCCTTGCTGCCCGCCGCCGGCGTCCACCGCCGCGCGATCGCCAGCAGCCGCCGCGCAGCCCCGGACTCGATATCCAACTGCAGCGCCTCGGTCGCCTCCAGCGTCCACTTCGCCCGCCGCGCCAGCTCCGTCTCAATCCGCTTCACCCGGAACGCCGGCGCCCACTCGTACTGCAGCGGCTCCTGGAACCCCGGCGGCATGATGTTGTTGTTCGCCGTCGCGAGATACCCCCGCGCCGGGTCGAGCGCCCGCGGCAGCTCCTCCGGCTTCCGGAACCCGCGCCACTCGAACTCGCCCGTGTGCCCTGGCACCGGCAGCAGCCCGGTCCAGTTCCCGCGCACCGGCGTAAGCCCCGCCACCGCGAACCCGATGTGCCCCGCCGTATCGGCATAGAGCAGGTTCTCCGCCGGCGCCTTGAACCGTCCCGCCGCCGCCAGGAACCCCGCCCAGTCCTTCGCCCGCGCCAGCGACAATCCCGCCAGGTAGCCCGCCGTCCCCGGCTCCGCGCCCACCCACCGCATCACGTAAGCCCGCTTCATCGCCAGGTCCATTCCGACCACCGGCCCATGCACCGTATACTGCGTCTCCACCACCCGCGGCGACTCCCCCTTCACCGCGATCCGGTGCCGCTCGGTCTCGATCCGCCGCCACTGCCCCTTGTACAGATACTGCGTCGGATCGGCCGCGTTCAGCTGTTCGATGTACAGGTCCTGCTGATCGGTGCCCGTGATCGTGAAGCCGAACCCGATGGTCCCGTTGTGCCCGAGCGCGATGCCGGGCAGCGCCGGCTCCCCCGCCCCGATCACGTCCCACCCCGGCGCCACCAGGTGCACCGTCCGCCGCAGCGACGGGATGCGCAGCGCCCGGTGCGGATCGCTGGCCAGAATCGGCCGCCCCGTCGCCGTCCGCCGCCCGGCCAGCACCCAGTTATTGCTCCCACCGCCGACCTCTTCGACGTCGTCGGTCGCCTCGTCGAAGGTCTGCAGCACGCTGGTCCGGATCTCCTTGAGGTTCAGACCGCGCGGGACATCGAGCTTCACGAACGGGTCCGGCGGCAGCCATCGTTCGATCGCCTCGGCGCCGTGCGCGTCCACCAGCCGCGCCCGCGTCGCTTCGCTCATCAGATTGCTCATGACGCTGAACAGGGCCATCCGCGACACCACGTCGTTCGGCTGCCACAGCCCCGGTTCGAAACCGAGCGCCTTGCACTCGAGGCACGGCTTCCGCCGCGGGTCCTGAATATAGGCGTTGATGCCCCGTACGAAGGCGTTGACGATGTGCCAGGTGTCCGGCGCGTAGCTCGGCCACTCCTTCTGCCAGTCGCCGCGGAACCGCAGCAGCAGCGCCGTGCGGTCGCGCTCGACGAAGTCCGGCCCGAACACCTCGGCCAGCTTGCCGGTGCCCTGCCGCCGCCACAGGTCGATCTGAAACAGCCGGTCCCGCGCGGCCATGTACCCCTGCGCGAAGAACAGGTCGCCGGCCGACTGCGCGTAGATGTGCGGCACGCCCCAGCGGTCGCGCAGCACCTCCACCGGCGCCCGCAGCCCCGGCACGCGCACCTCCTCGGCGGCCAGCGCCAGCGCGGCCGCCAGCAACACCAGCCGCTTCACTGCCCGGCCTGCGACGGCCACGCCGGCCGCCGCTTCTCCTGAAACGCCTTGACGCCCTCGGCGTAGTCCGGATGCCGGAACACCTCGAGCCGCAGCCCGCGCGCCAGCGCCCCGGCCGACTCCGCGTCCAGGCCCCGCGCGCGGTTGACGTAATCGAGCCCGATCTTCGTCACCTCGCTGGAATGCGCCGCGATCGCCTGCGCCAGCATCATCGACCGGTCGTCGAGCTCGAACTCCGGCGCCACCTGGTGAATCAGCCCGATCCGCAGCGCCTCGTCGGTCTGGAACACGCGCGCGGTAAGAGTCATCTCGAGCGCCCGCCGCTCCCCGATCGCCGCCGCCACCGCGCGGAAGATGACGAACGGGAACATGCCGATCCGCAGCTCCGTGATGCCGAAGTTCGTGCCCATTGCCGCCACGGCGACGTGCGCGTTGCACAGCAGCCCGATGCCCCCGGCGAGCGCCGGCCCCTGCACCGCCGCCACGATCGGCGTCGTCACGCGCTGCCCGATCGTGAACAGTCGCTCGTGGACCTCCAGGCCGTCCTTCGGCCCGTGCTCCAGCGCCTCGTCGAGGTCCATCCCCGCGCAGAAGACCTTCCCCTGCGCGTCGAGCAGGATCGCCCCCGTGCCCGGGTCGCCATCGGCGTCCTCGACGGCCGCGATCAGCTCCTCGCACATCGCGATGCTCAACGCGTTCCGCTTCTCCGGCCGCGCCAGCGTGATGCGGCGGATCCGGCCCTCGTGGCTAACCTGCAAGTTCTGATTCATCGACCTCGATCTCCATGCCGAGCAACCCCGCGGCCAGCGTCTTGCCCTGCGCGTCGATGCGCAGCGAGAGCGTCCCGCCCCCGCCCAGCGCGCCGTGGCACAGGAAGTTCAATGCCCCCAGGTTCGGCAACTCATACCGTTCCACCCGCCCCTCGATCAGCGGCCCGAAGTGCGCCTTCACGCGCTCCGGCGTCACCTCGCGAACCAGCACCGGATAGTGCCGTTCGTCGTAGGCGATGATGCCGATGTTCGACGTGTCGCCCTTGTCCCCGCTGCGGCCGTGCGCGATGCGCGATAACGGGACTCTCATTCCACCACCTCCACCCGCGTCGCGATCTCCCCGCGCGGGATCAGCGCCGGCCAGTAGGCCACCACCTCGCGCACCGAAGGCCGGCCGTCGCCGTACCCCGTGCCCGTCGGCGGCCCGTTCAGCACCAGCGGGATCAGCTCCCGCGTGAACCGGTCGACGGCCTTCTTGTCCTGCCCCCGCACGCCGATCCGCAGCATCACTTCGGCCGGCTGCGGGTTCACCGGCGCAGCCGGCCCGTGACAGGCGTTGGCGCCGAAGTACTCGCTGTAGATCTCTTCGAACGTGAGCCCCAGCGCGGCCAGCCGCGCGCGCACAATCGCATCGGCGGCGCGCGCCTTCTCGGTCGCGTCCGGCCAGCTGTAGACGATTGTCCCGATGGCCTTGTAGCCGTACAGGTAGCTCACCGAGACCTTGAGGAACGGCGTCGCCGGACGGCCCTCGATGCCGCTGACCCGCACGCGGTCCGGCCCGTCGTCGCGCAGCCGCACGCTGGTGAAGTCGGCGATGCAGTCCGGCGTGATGTATTCGCGCGGGTCGCCGAGTTCGTAGAGCAGCTGCTCCTTCACGGTGTCGAGCGAGACGCGCCCGCCGGTGCCGCGGTGCTTGGTGATGACGAAGCTGCCGTCGGGCTCGGCCTCGATGATCGGATAGCCGATGTTGGCGAAGTCGGGGATGGTCTGCCAGTCCGCGATGCAGTTGCCGCCCGTGCACTGCGCGCCGCACTCGACGATGTGCCCGGCGATGGTGCCGGCCGCGAGCTTGCTGTATTCATCGGGGCGCCAGCCGAACTCGTGCACCATCGGCGCCAGCGCCAGCGCGGTGTCGGTGGACCGGCCCGCGATGACGACGTCGGCCCCGGTGCCGAGCGCCTCCGCCAGCGGGAACGCGCCGATATAGGCGTTGGCCGAAGTGATGCGGTCGCGCACCGTCGCGAGCGGCTCGCCGGTGTCGAGGTTCTTCAGTTCGATGCCGCGCGCGAGGAAGTCGTCGATGCGGCCGTAAACGTCGTCGCCCAACACCACGGCCACCTTCAGCCCCGGCGCCAGCCGCTTCACTTCCCTCGCGCAGGCCACCGGGTTCACACCGCCCGCGTTGGCCACCACGCGCACGCGCCGCTCCTTCATCTTCGCCGCGATGCGGCCGATCAGCGGCGGGAAGTCGCGCGCGTAGCCGAGGTTCGGATCGGCCTGCTTCTGCTTCTGCACGATCGACATGGTGACCTCGGCCAGGTAGTCCAGCACAAGGTAATCGATCGGCCCGTCCTCGACGAGCCGCACAGGCGCTTCCAGCCAGTCGCCCCAGAAGCCCTGTCCATTGGCGATGCGAATCATAGGCGCTCCAATACGAGGTGTTCGCGGTGCCCGGCGGCGGCGCAGACGTCGAAGGCCAGCGCCAACGCCTCACGCGTGCGCGCCGGGTCGAGGATCGCGTCGCAGTGCCCGCGCGCGGCCGCGTAGCGCGCGTCGAGCCAGCGTTCGTAATCCGCCCGCGTCCGTGCGATGCGCTGCTCAAGTTCGGGCGGCACCGGCTGCCCGGCCTGCCGGTACTTTTCCAACTCCGGCCCGTGCACGGCCTGCACCGCCGACTCGCCCTCCATGACGCCGATCCGCGCCGTCGGCCAGGAGAACGTGAGGTGCGGATCGAAGCCCTGCCCGGCCATCGCGTAGTAACCCGCGCCGGAGGCGTGGTTGACCGTGAGCACGATCTTCGGCACCGTCGCGCAGGCCATCGATTCCACCATCTCCGCACCCGCGCGAATGATGCCGCCCTTCTCCGCGTCGAGCCCCACCATGAAGCCGCTCACATCCTGGACGTAAAGAATCGGCGTGCCCGCGCGCTCGGCGTTCTCGACGAAGTAGTTCACCTTCCGCGCCGACTCCGTATAGACGATGCCGCCGATGCGCGGCCCCGACGGCGACTTCAGAAACCCGCGCCGGTTGGCGATGACGGCCACCGCGCGCCCGGCCAGCCGCGCCTCGGCGCACAGCATCTCCGGCGCGAAGTCGGGCTGGAACTCGGTGTAACCGTCCGCGTCGAGCAGGCAGCCGAGCAGCGCCTCCATCGAGTACGGCAGCCGGTGGTCGGCCGGCAGCAGATCGTAAAGTTCCTCCGCCGGCGCGGCCGGCCCGGGATCGGCGGGCGCGGCCGCGGGCGCCGGGAACTGTTCGAAGCGGGCGCGGATCTGCCGCAGGCAGTCGGCGTCGTCGGCCGCGCGGAAGTGCGCCACGCCGCTTTCGGTGGTGTGCATGCGCGCGCCGCCGAGTTGCTCCGCCGTGTTCACCTGGCCCGTCGCGCCCTTCACGAGGTTCGGCCCGCCGAGCCCCATGAAGCTGGTGCCCTCCACCATGTAGATCACGTCGCTCAGCGCCGGCAGGTACGCGCCGCCCGCGATGCACATGCCCATCACCGCCGCGATCTGCGGCACGCGCAGCTTCCGCCGCATCAGCGAGTTGTAATAGAAGATCCGCGCGGCGCCGTACTGGCCCGGGAAGATGCCGTCCTGCAGCGGCAGGTTGACGCCGGCCGAATCGACCAGGTAGACGATCGGCACGCGGTTGCGCATGGCGATCTCCTGCGCGCGGAGGATCTTGGTGATCGTCTCCGGCCACCACGCGCCGGCCTTCACCGTCGCGTCGTTGGCCACCACCACCGCCGGCCGCCCCGCGATGCGCCCGGCCACGGTGACCACGCCCGCCGCCGGCGCCTGCCCGTCGTAGAGGTCGTAGGCTACGAGCAGCCCGATCTCGATCCGCGGCGCGCCCGGGTCGAGCAGCGCGTCCACGCGTTCGCGCGCGGTCATCTTGCCGTCGCGATGCTGCTTGGCGATCTTGGCCTCGCCGCCACCGGCGCGCAGCCTGGCTTCGAGGGTTTCGAGTTCGGCGAGGCGTTCCCGCATTCGCTCCCAGTATAGTTCTGATGCTACGTTGAGGAGACATGCTTGGCATCGACACACGCGCCGCCCGGGTCACGTGGACCGTCTTTCTCGTGCTGCTGTTGCTGGAGCTCGCATGGATGGCGCGAACCACGCTGCTGGTCTTTACGATCGCGCTGCTGCTGGCCTACCTGCTGCATCCGCTGGTGGAACTGCTGCGCCGCGTGTTGCCGCCGCGCGCGCCGAAGGCGGCCGCGCCGTCGCTGGTCTACCTCGGCGGGCTGCTCGCCGTCGTCATCGCCGTACTGGTGATCGGCACGCGCCTTGGCCAGGAAGCGACCGAACTCGCCACGCAGCTGCCCGGCCTGCTGCAGCAGCGCGAGGCGATCCTCGAAAAGCATCTGCCCTCGGTGCTGGCGCCCTATCGCGAGCAGATCGCGGCGGCGCTGAGCGGCCAGCTCGAGAACGGCAAGGAGATGCTGCTGCCGGCGCTGTCGTCGATCGGACAC
>CAYMTH010000178.1:0-4297 GCA_964393235.1 uncultured Solibacteraceae bacterium
TGACAAAAATAGCGATCAACCCCGCGACCGGCATAAGACCTCCTGTCGATTTAACCTGCAATCAGACTGCCAACCGGCAGCCGCGCCTAACGCTGCGTGTCCTGGTTATCGATCACCGGTGGCCGGGACGTCAAAGCCGTCAAAAACAGGCTCAGCAGATACAGTCCCGCCACCACCGCGCTTGCGGCGACCCCGGCATTCGGTACTGTCACTGGTAAACTCATCGTCCAAGTCCCTACTCTCTCTAACGCGCGAAACACGAAAACAGGTGCGCATTCTTTTGTGAAAATTCTGTGCGTACCGTTTCGAAACGCAAAACATGATACGTTGCAAAAGATGCGTATCGAACTGGCATATGGCAAGACCGGCCTCCACGCCGACCTCCCCGACGGTCTCAACTATCAATTCCTCGAAGCCCGCTCCGCCGTCGCCCTGCCCGACGGCCCGGCCGCCCTCGCAGCCGCCATGGACAACCCCATCGGCACCGCCCCCCTCGCCGAACTCGCCCGCGGCAAGAAAACCGCGGCCATCTCCGTCTGCGACATCACCCGCCCCGCGCCCAACCGCCTCGTCCTCCCCCCGCTGCTCGCCCGCCTCGAACAGGGCGGCATCCCCCGCGAGAACGTGACGATCCTCATCGCCACCGGCCTCCACCGCCCCGCCACCGAGGACGAAATCCGCGAAATCATCGGCCCCGACCTCTACGGCCACATCCGCGTCGTCAACCACCACGCCAAAGTCCTCTCCGAACACACCTACCTCGGCGACACCTCCACCGGCACACCCGTCCACATCGACACCCGCTTCGTCGAAGCCGACCTCCACATCACCCTCGGCTTCATCGAGCCCCACCTCATGCTCGGCTTCTCCGGCGGCCGCAAACTCATCGCCCCCGGCCTCGCCGCTCAGGAAACCATCAAGGTCCTCCACAGCCCGAAGTTCATGCGCGACCGCCGCGCCGTCGAAGGCTCGGTCGAAGACAACCCGCTCCACCGCGAGCTCATCGAAATCTCCCGCATCGCCCGCCACGACTTCCTCGTCGACGTCTCCCTCACCCGCGACCGCAAAATCGCCCAGGTCTTCGCCGGCCACCCCGAACAGGCCCACCGCCAGGGCATGGAGTTCGTCGGCAAAGTCATGCTCGAACGGATCGAAGAGCCCGTCGACGTCGTCGTCACCACCTCGGCCGGCTACCCGCTCGACCTGACGTTCTATCAGACGGTGAAGGGCATCACCGCCGCCAGCCACATCGTCAAGCCCGGCGGCCGCATCCTGGTCGTCTCGGCCTGCTCGGAAGGCGCCGGCGCCCCCGAGTTCTGCGAGATGCTCGAACGCTTCCCCACCCCGCAGGCCTTCCTCGACCACGTCGCCGTCAACCCGGTGGTCGTCGACCAGTGGCAGCTCGAAAAGCTCGCCCTCGTCTGCCGCGACAAGGAACTGCTCTTCCACGTTCCCGGCCTCGAAACCCGCTACCAGGACAAGCTCTGGGGCCGCACCTTCGCCGACGTCAACGAAGCGGTCGCCGCGGCCTTCGCCGGCCTCGGCCCGAACGCCCGCATCGCCGTCATCCCCGAAGGCCCGTACGTGCTCGCCCGCGTCGAAGAGGGCGTCGTCGCTTAACTAATCGCAGCTGGCCGCCGTGCGCCGCGCCTTCGCGGGCACGCCGTCCGGCCAACCGTCCCGGTCCGTCGGCGGCGCATGGTCCGCCGCGGCCCGGCTCTGGTACTTGTGCCGGTACATCCGCTGGTCGGCCACCGCCAGCAGCTGCTCGGAATCGGTCCCGTCCTCGGGAAACCGCGCGAAGCCGACCGCGCACGACAGAATGTTCTCGCCCGTAATCATCCGCCCGGCATCGGCCGCCAGCTGCGACAACTGCGCCGCGCGGATCTCGAAGTTTGCCCGCTCCGCCCCCGGCATCACGATCACGAACTCGTCGCCGCCCATGCGCGCGATGTAGTCGTACTCCCGGCAGTTCTCCCGCAGCCGCGCCGCCACCTCGCGCAGCACGCGGTTGCCCTCCAGATGGCCGAACCGGTCGTTGACCTGCTTGAACCCGTTCAAATCGCAGACCAGCAGCTCGAGCGGCTGATCCTGCCGCCGGCACCGGTTCAGCTCTTCCTCCAGCCGCGGGAACAGACTCCGCGCGTTCGGCAGCCCGGTCAGGTAGTCGGTGGTGGCCGTCGTCTCGGCCACATGGAACTTCAGCGCGTTCTCAATCGAGTTCGACAGCTTTGCGCTGATGCCGTTCAAGATCCGCAGGTGGTCCCGCGAAAAGGCATCTTTCTCGGCATGGTAGAGCGCCAATACTCCCACAACGCCCTCGGCCCCTTCGAGCGGCACCGCGAGTGCCGATCGCAGCGTCGAAAACTTCGTCGGGTCGTTCAGGTACCCGGGTTCCACCGACGGGTTGCCGTTCAGAATCGGCTGCCGCCGCTCGGCCACCCAACCGCTCAAGCCCTGCCCGTAGGGAATCTCCAGCGAGCTGAACAACCGGAAGTTCTCGCCCGTCACATACTCCGGCACCAGCTTTCCATCGCGCAGGAAGTAGATGGCCAGCGAGTCGAACGGCACCAGCCGCTTCAACCGCGCCGCCAATACCGACAGCGTCTCCTGCAGGCTGAGCGAACTGCCCAGATCGCTCGTCAACTCAAACAGCGGGAGCACCTCGAGCCGCGCCGCCGCGATCTTGTCGAGAAAGCTCGGCTGCTGCCCGCCGCCGCCGTCGCCGCTCGTCTCCGACGGCGCCGCGCCGACATACCCCGCCGCCGGCTTGCCGCGCGTGATCCGCAGCGCCTTGATGTCCTTGATCCGCCCCGCGTTGGCCTTCACCTTCCGCTCGAGCGCCTCGAAGTTCGCCACCAGCACCGAAACGACATCCGGGTCGAACGCCTGCCCGGCCTCCTTCCGGATGAAGTCGATCGCCTCCTCGAGCGGCATCGCCCGCCGGTACTGCCGGTCCGATGTCAGCGCGTCGAAGCAGTCGACCGTCGTCAGAATCCGCGCCCCGATCGGGATCGTCTTGCCCTTCAGCCCGTCCGGGTACCCGTCCCCGTTCCAGCGCTCGTGGTGCGACCGTACGATCGGCGCCACCGGGTACGGGAAGTTCGCCCGTTCAATAATCTCCGCCCCGACAATCGGGTGGATCTTCATCTTCTCGAACTCGTCCGGCGTCAGCCGCCCGGGCTTGGAAAGGATGTGCTCCGGCACGGCCAGCTTGCCGATATCGTGCAGCAGCGCCGCCGCCCGCAGCGCCTCGAGCTCGGCCTCGCTGATCTTCATGATCTTGCCGATCTCGATCGCATAGGTCTGCACGCGCTCCAGATGGTTGGCCGTCGTCGAGTCTTTCGCCTCGATCGCCAGCGCCAGCGCCTCGATGGTCCGCAGGTGCAGCCCCGCCAGCTGCTCGGCATGCCGCAGTCCATCGTCGACCCGCGCGATATGCAATTGGTAGGAACGCGTGATCAGGTACACCACCGGCAGCACCAACAGCGAAAGCTGCCATCCGATCCGGTTCGACAACGACGCGAAACTGCCCGCCACCGCCGCGCCCGCCAGCGAGTACGGCAGCGACCACAGACTGCACTCCTTCCACGTCGGAAACACCGCCCGCCCCTCGGTCCAGGCGATCGCAATCGCCACCGGCACCGTGTGCAGCAGGAATAGGATCAACGCCGCCGGCGCCAGCCGCAGCGTTTCGTCGGCCACCGAACCGGCCAGCGGCACGGCCTTGTAAACCAAATAGGAGCAGTGGATCGAAACCGCCGACACGCCGGAACAACTCACTGATCTGCCGGTGCTTCCAGTCCGTTCCCGCGCCAGCAGACACTGGATCACCGCCGACGCCCCGCCGATCACGATCACCTCGGATAGCGTCAAATGCACCAGCCCGATCAGAATGAACAGGAAGTTGATCGACAGCGTCCCGCTGAACGTCGGCAGACTGACCCGCAGCCCCGCCGCCAGCGTCGACATGACGAAATAGGTGAGGAACCGCAGCGTGTCGGACCGTTCAAACGGCACCAGGTCCAGAAACAGGCAGGTCGCCCCGATCGCCACGCAGGCTTGTAGGAACACACGAACGCCCGGCTCGTAATCGGGTTGTTCGATCTCTTCCTGGTAGGACACTAACAAGAGGCAGTGGGCTCCTTCCCGCATAATCGACAGCTTCGCTTCCTGCCTGTAGCGCCTAGGGTGTTTTCTTCCGCCACACCACCGCATCTCACTGTATAAACAGGACTTACCGAAATACAAGCGCCGTCGCCCCATGCGCCGCCTAAGGTGTTTTTTGTCTCCGGAA